>CAZBBC010000052.1:0-26887 GCA_964489835.1 uncultured Calditrichota bacterium | reverse complement strand
TTTTTCATTAAATCTACTAATACCACCAATAATGCATCCTCTACGAGGATGGTGTATTGGTTTATGCCTCTTATTACAATAATTTATCCTCTACGAGGATACGATTATTGAATTATGTGCTTCTTTGAATTTGCAAAAGATTAAATTAGTATAAGTCCGGAGTGCTGGATTTATTCGATATTCTTCTTCTACTTTTTAACCGCAAAGGAAGTGCAAAGGAAGCGCAAAGTTCGCAAAGTATTTTTAGAATATTTTATTAATTTTGGATTATTTATTTGACATTCTGAAAGAATCTTCCTGCTTGCTGGTATTATCCACAACATGGAAGAAGCTCCCTACGGGATGAAAACCAATGATTTAACCAATTAGTAATTACCAGTTACCAGTTCCTAATTCCGATAAACATCAAAAAAAAATCCCGCATCAAATGCGGGATTCTATTAAAATCAATGTTTAATTGTAATACAAAAATGATCAACGATGGCAATGGTAGTCATATACACAGTATGCCATAAATCTTTTTAGATTCTCATCTTGTTCATACTGTAAACTTTCACAAAGATTTTTCATCGCCCATTTGTTCCCGATTGAATGCAAAGTAACAACAGCGAGTTGTCTGACTTTAGGATTCTCATTGGTATTATAAATGTTTAGTAAATCAAAGACGGTCTCATCGACATCCAAATGATCGCCGGACAAATGATTATACAGAATAATATTACACATCGCTAATCGTTGTGTCTCAAAATCTTCTGCCGCCATTTTTTCAATAATACTTTTACTAAGATTCACCCAGTCTAGTTCTTGATAGCCTTCAATTTCATTTCTCAGATTTTCAATATCAAAATCACCAAGAGTATCATGCAGGTATTCCCAATCGAGTTTTTGATAATCACTGAAGCCGCTACTAAATGAAGTCAATACAAAAAGGAGTATGAATATACTGGTTAAAACACCGCGATTCTTCATAATAACCTCCCATTTATTTAAGGTTTAGTTTTGTTTCCCAAATCTATATTTACATACGTAAATTGTTCCGGTAGGTTGCGTTTTAAATTTCATTTGTTGTAAAGGCTGTTGCAGTATTGCTTTTTTCGTACAGCTTTATAGATATGCAAGGTCTGTCTCCCCCTTGTAAAAGGGGGACTAAGGGGGATATAAAATTACTTTATGTTATTTATAAACAACACCCTGAATCTTGCAGGGAGGGTGGGGCTGGGTCACAATAAAGTTTATTGTTTTCCGCCGTAAGCTGCGTAGGGGATCTAAATCGTAATTTTCATTGTATATATATAATAATCCTTATAATGATTCACCAGAATGGATATTCAAAGTATGGAATCGGTAAGAGAAAGGTACGGACAAATCTGGATTAGGTATTATTTACAGAAGGGATGTTTCTCAATCGAATAGATGAAGAGAAAAATACTGAAAAAGGAACATTTACTGATTTGTAATAAATATCACAATTTTATTAAAAAATACAAGATACCCTTGTACTTGAATTTTCTTTTTTATATATTCATAGCGTAAAGTCGCAGTAAGCACAATAAGCCTAAAGAAAGGCTCCTAATAGACATCACCCCAGATGCTAAATAATTGTTTAGTGAGCCAATTATTCAGAATTTATACTTTTGTCTACGTAAACTTTGTATGAAAGTTTCATTGAAAATTAATTTTTTTTTAACCACAATTCTATTATTCAATTCATAGAAGGAGGATGAATAGAATGAGAAGTTCTAAATTATTTGTTATCTGGGGCATTTTGCTTCTCCTACCGGCTTTGCTTTTTGCTGGTACCAGAGGAAAAATTACCGGTGTAGTGGTTGATAAGGCAACCGGAGAACCCTTGCCGGGTGTAAACGTTATTGTAGAAGGGACTTTTCTGGGGGGATCAACCGACATCGATGGTATATATTTTATTATAAATGTTCCCGTTGGCTCTTACAATTTGGAAGTTTCCTATGTCGGTTATCAGTCCGTTCAACTTCAGGATGTGCGGATACAGGCCGATCTCACCACCCGGGCCGATTTTGAATTGCAGCAAGTCGCTATCGAATTAGGTGAAGAAATTGTAGTCATTGCCCAACGGCCGTTAATTCAAAAGGATCTTACAGCCAGCCGGACGATCATGTCCTATGATGAAATTCAGGCAATCCCCTTCGAGAATGTGGAGGCTATCGTCAACATCACCCCGGGATTTGTTGATGGCCATGCCCGTGGCGGTAGAGATGGTGAAATCCTCTATCAGATAGATGGCGTAACCGTGATGGATCCGATGACCAAAGCTTTTGATAGCAATATTCCCGAATTCGCCGTCGAAGAGATGTCCGTTACTACCGGTGGATTTAGTGCAGAGTTTGGTGATGCCCAGTCCGGTGTTGTCAACATGGTCATCAGGGAAGGTGGTCCTACCTATTCCGGAACTGTAAGATATAAAACCAGTGATCTCAGCGGCATCAGCTCCTCATTGAAGGATCACCATGGTCAACATAATATTGAATTTTCATTAGGAGGTCCGGAGCCGATCTCCAATTATTTTGGATATGATAAAAGGCTGAAATTTTTCGTAGCCGGTGAATATGAAAAAGACAGTGGTCGCTTTGATCATGAAGATACAAAAAATTATCAGATTGAATCAAAACTTACCTGGACACCTTCTCAGAGACATAAAGTTACTTTCCAGTTTGGCGGTAATTGGAATGATTGGGAAGAGGGACAGAATGGTCAGTGGGAAACGGTCAACCGTTATAGAAGACCGACCGTTGAAGATCAAAATCCCTTGATGCAGGTAGATGATCCCAATGATCCTTTATATGGCTGGTATGGTAATGGCCGTCTGGATACCGAGGATTTAAACCGCAACGGTTTTTTGGATGCCGGTGAAGATCTGAACAAAAACGGTATTATTGACAGTGAAGATCTTAACAATGACGGCCAATTGAATGTCCATAACATGCTCGATCATAATCGCGAATTTGAGGACAGAAGTAATCATTTTATTTTTAACTGGACGTATCAGATCAGTCCAAAGTCCTTTTTTGAAGCGAAACTGAGTCGTACACAAACGTCTCAGAAATACAATATCAATGAAAATATTAATGAAGATACCGATGGCGATTTTCACTTCGATATTGCCTATGATGTTGATGGTGATGGTGTACCCGATGATATCGATGGTGATGGCGATTACCGGGACGAAGATCTGAATGGAAATGGTATCTGGGATTGGAAGAGAGATAACGGTAATACGGATTTGTTTAAAGATAACAATAACAATGATTATGTCGATGCATCAGAAGGCAATCCGCGTGATCAATGGATATGGTGGGGTGATATCCCTATTGGTAATACCCAGGATGAGGATGGGTTTTATACCTATGGTAACGGTACCACCTATCAAAGATTACGATGGGGCGACGACGAAAAGGTCACCTGGGGATTTAAATCAACCTATTATAATCAGATAAATAAATTCAATGAGATCAAAAGCGGATTTGAACTGACTTATTATGATCTGTTTGATTTTGATCGTGATGTTGCTTCCGGTGGCAATATTTACGGGCAGAACACCCATGTGTATCCCTATAATGGGGCTGCTTTCTTTGAGGATAAGATCGAGTATGAGGGGATGATTGTAAATGCCGGTATGCGTGTTGATTACTGGAATGCCAATGCAACAGTTCCGGCTGACGAAGACAACCCGGTTGATTTTGAAACCAATACGATCAAGGATCCGGTGGAAACCAAGAGTGAATGGTATTTCAGTCCCCGATTAGGTATTTCGCATCCGATTTCCGATCGTGATGTTATTTATTTTAATTATGGTCGCTATTTTCAGATACCGGCATTACGTCTATTATATCAAAATGCCGCTTTTGATCTTTCCGGTGCTTTCCCGCTGATTGGAAATCCTTCTGTTGAACCAGAGAGAACGACCGCCTATGAACTGGGTCTTAATCATCAGTTTACGGATAATTTAAAAATTGAAGTGAAGGGATTCTATAAAGATATTCAGGGATTGACGGATACCAGGCAGGTATATTACAATGCGGCTAATTATTATACTATTTATCAAAATGTCGATTTTGGTAACGTACGTGGTTTTGAAGTTCAATTATTCCAACGCTTCAGCAACTACTGGAGTGGAAAAATCAACTATACCTATTCCGTGGCTAAAGGTAAATCTTCAAGCTCGCGTCAAAACTATGATCTGACCTGGTCGGGTGATATCATTCCCACCGAAGAAAATTTTCTCGATTGGGATCAACGCCATACGGTCAATGCCAATGTAAATTTCAGGATCCCGACTGATGAGAATTTATTGGGAACTTCCGTTTTCAATGATATCGGATTATACGTGGTTGCCCGATATGGATCCGGTTTGCCATACTCTTCTTTGGCGAGAACCAGGATTATTCCGATTAATGACCAGCGTATGCCGGCCACTTATGATCTGGATCTGATTCTTGATAAACAGATCAGTCTGAGTGACCGTTATAAATTGAAAGTCTTTATATGGGCCAATAATCTGCAGGATGATTTATTCGGACATAATAATATACTGTATCTCGCTGATGTTGGCTATTACGATCAGGATCAGGATGGCGACGGTAATCCCGACAGAGATCCAACCGGTCCTTACACCAATCCAGCGGTTTACAGTGAACAATCAACCTATCGCGTTGGTTTACAATTAGTTTTTTAATAAGCATTGTTTAATCATGAGTGCCCGGTTAAAACGTAAATCATTTTAAATTATCACTGCAATATCAAATGGTTTGTAGATTTAAAAAACATAGAGACTTGATTAAAAGAACTCACCCTAAATCCCTCTCTTGGAAAGAGAGGGACTTTAGGGAGCCCCTTCTCTTTTCAAGAGAAGGTCGAAGATGCGGCTTAGACGCAGGTTTGGGGATGAGTTTTTTTAAATATAAATTGAATCATTTTTTTAACCGGACACTCATGTTGTTTAATAAATAATAAATATCATTGATTTCAGGATATCCCGTATAGCTATCCTGAAATTTTTTCTCAAAATTTCCTCATATTATTTATATAATTACTGTTAAGGAGGTAATTTGGTAATGCAAAAGTTTACAAAGTTAATGGGGTTTTTTGTCTTGATTCTTCTGTTGCTTCCAGCCGGGCTCTTTGCGCGTGAAAAAAATAAGCAGGAATCTTTGACCAAACCGCTTGGCGATCCAAATCAAACTGCGAACAAGGTGCATAATATTGGCACCTTATGGAATACCCAAAGTAATTTTGGTGTCTTTGGTGATCCCAATAGCGGCCAAACCGGCCGTCCTTCAATGGATTGGCCCGGCGGCAGTGTGGTATCCTATTTATGGGAAGGCCGTTTTCAGTTTGGTGCGATTGTTGGCGGTGAACTTCGCGTCAGTCATGCTGATTATGGAAACTATGAGTTGTACCCAACAGCTGGTACCAGTTATGATGTCATCACCGGTGCCAATTCTAAATCGATGGAAGATTTTTATGTCATATATGACGATCTGAACGAAACGTTTCATAGTACGCAACCGATCGGTATAAAAGTTCGTGAAAGAAGCCTGGTGTGGGCGCTGCCTGACTTTGATGATTTTGTGGCGTATGAGTTTGAACTCATTAATGTCAGTGGAACGACCTTAAATGATTTTATGATTAGCTGGGTCTATGATTGTGATGTCGGGACGAATGCTGATGTTTCCAATCCCGCTATTGATGATATGGTTGATTTTGATGGCTGGGATGGCAATGATGGGGATACGGATACCTGGGACATCGTGGAAAATGTGGATATTGATGGTGAGGAATATGGTGTGGCCAATGGGGAAGTCGACGGCTATGATGAATACGGCATACCCTATGGCTGGCGCTTATTGGGATCGCCCACCGAAGTTCAATCAAATTATGATCCCAGTAAAACCCATGCCGATGGATTTTACGACGAATATACCGTATTGCTGGATTTATCCGGACCCTATCTGCACTGGCAATCCGCTGTACCCGAGGCCAATCCGCCGCGTGTTGCCGGAGAATTTGCAATAGTAGGCACCGATACCCTGCGTGGATATTGTCTACCCCGCAACATGTCCTTTATGTATGATGGTGATGATCCGGCATCCAGTAATAATGACACCGGCGAACGTAATGACGGCGCCATTAACAGAGGAAATGGTGTGCTCGGTTTTATTGGCGGAGCATTGATTTATACTGATCATGAGCCATATTTTACATCTCCTGAAGATACTGCGCGGCGCGTTTATTCTCATCAATGGTGGAATTGGGAGAGTGATCCCGGATCCGATAAAGAAAAGTATGAATATTCAATCGGGACACACACACTGAGTGCCGGCAGAAAGTTCATGCCCCGTCCCTTTGAAGACGGCGCCCCTGTTTTTGATTATCGTTGGATGACCAGTACTGGTCCTTTTAATGATTTCGTCAATGGCAGTTCCCTGCGTGCGGTTTATGTGGCCGCTGTTGGACTGGGTTTAAGGGGATTACGTCAAAATATAGACAATGCGTTGCAGGCTTATTATGCAGGTTCGGTTTCAAGTGATCCCTATCATCCCTCTGATTTTATCAGCGATATCCATTGGTCTTTGCCGGTACCGCCATCTATTCCCAATCTGGTTTATAGCCCTTATCCAAAAGGCCAGGGTATCGTGCTTGCCTGGGATGATGTGGCCGAAAAAACTCCCGATCCAAAGTTGGGACAATTAGATTTCGAGGGTTACCGGGTTTACCGGGCCGCATACTCACCGTCAGAATGGCAGCTGATCGCTGCTTTTGATCATGTTGATGCAGAGGTAACGGTCTATGATGCCAATGGTGATTCCCTTGGTAGAGTGAATCTCCCGGACGTCGTCTATACATTGATTGATACTGGCGGTACTTTCCTTGGTCAGAGCTATGCGCAACCGGTGAATGGTCTACCCTATTACTATGCGGTTACCGCCTATGATCCGGCGAAGCCTGATATAAATCTGCCGTCTATTGAATCACCGAAAACTAATTTTAAGATCGATTTAGCCACCGGAGCGCCACTGCCGGTTATACCCAATATTTTATATGAGAGTGTTCAATCGTCCTACGATTTAACGAAAATACGCGTAGTCCCAAATCCCTATAAAGGATATTCAGAATTGGAGGAACGATTCCAGGAAAAACTGATGTTTCAGGGTTTGCCCAGTGCCTGCAAACTCTCTGTTTTTACATTAACCGGTGACCTTGTGATTGCGATCGACCATAATGATGGAACCGGTCAGGAGTTGTGGAATTTAATTTCCAGAAATAACCAGGCCATTAAAGCCGGACTGTATATTTATGTTGTTGAAACCGAAAATGACAAACACATTGGAAAGTTCGTGGTTTTAAGATAAACCTGAAGGAGGAAAGTCCACAATGAAAAAATTTTTAATGTTGGTACTCATATATTTTATCAGTAGTAACTTTGTATACGGCCAGGAACTGGCAAAAGTCGGAACCGCCGGATACCAGTTCCTTAAAGTTGGAATGGATGCCAGAGGAGCGGCTCTGGGCGATGCGGTCTCTCCCATGATTGATGATTCCAGAGCTGTGTTCTGGAATCCGGCGATGTTGACTAAAATGGGTGACTGGAGCGTCGCCTTTACACATTCCGGTTATTTGGCAGACATGAGTATGGAAGGATTCTCTTTAGGAAAAGCACTCCCAAATATCGGAACTATTGCTCTATTCGGCACCTTCTTCAATTCCGGCGATATGGAGGAAACAACGGTTGCTCAACAGAATGGTACGGGCCGGATGTTTCAATCACAATCGTATTCTATGGGCGTATCTTTTGCCAGAATGTTGACAGAGAAATTTGGAATGGGTGTGAACATAAAATATGTCAGTGAAGATCTGACCAACGGACAATTGGGTGAAGATAATAGCACTTCTTCATGGGCGGTCGACATCGGTTCCGTATACTATCCGCGTTTTGAGTTCGCTGAATCTTTTCGTCTGGTGATGTATATTCGTAATTTTGGTCCGGAGATTCAGCTCGCCGGTACACATATTGATTTTGACCAGGGGCAGGTTTTACCCGATCCCGTCGAATTCTCAATATTTCAGATGCCCTTGAATTTTTATTTTGGGTTCGGATATGATCTGTGGGACAGTGATGCCAATAAAATTACCATCGCCGGATTGTTAGAACATCCCAATGATAATGAAGAACGCGGTAATTTTGGACTGGAGTATATGTGGAATAACCTGATATCATTACGTGGCGGCTATGTGTTGAATCACGATTCCCGGTCATTGAGCGGCGGTGTTGGTTTCAATCTCAAAACTTTTGACACTTTTACCCTAAAATTAGATTATGCCTATGTTGATTACGGTGTTCTGGATGAAATACAATATTTCACTGTCGCCATTGACTGGTAGGATATTATTCAAAATGGTATTTATATTAATTGGAGGCCGATAATGTTTAAAAAGCTAAAGGTTACTTACCTTTTGTTTTTTCTAATTCCCACTGTACTGAGTGCATCTGTGTCGATCACCGGTGTAAGTTATAACGAGGCGGAAAGTCAACTGATTTTTAAGTTTGATACCCAGGTACAGTATGATAATGTGATTTTATCACGAATTTCAATTAAAACAGATGCGGGCGATGTTAATTTGAGTGATGGCTCTGAAATCTTATCGACATCTAATACAGATTCACTGGTAATAAGTCTTCTTTATTCCGATGCCGGAGTTACCAGTATTGCCCAGAAAGATGCTCTGGAAAAGGCAACCAAGAGAGATCAAATGGCTGTTCTGGTGGGTGAAAATACTTTTCTGGATTTGAATGACGAGGGAAATGGAGAAATTACACAGAATGATAATTTATTGCTCAATTACATTGCCAGAAGCGACGAACTTATTCTTCAAGATGTAACCTATGATGCCGGGATTAATGAACTCGAGCTGACATTCAACAGAAACGTACAGGTTGACTTAAATTATGTTCGTTATCAATTTATTGATATCAATGGTGTTTTATTAAGTGTAACCGGTAATGAAATATTAACGTCTGCTAACGATGCTGTCATTAAGATAAAGATTGGCAAAGCAGATCAAAAGGCAATAGAATCTTCTGACTTAAGTGCGGCAACGGCAAGCGCTGCTAAAGCCTTCCGCGATGAGAAATACAATCCCAGTGATGCTGCCTCTGTATCTTTAAATGTTATTGCCGATCCTGCACCACTTGAAATCGTTGCTGCGGAATATAACGCCGGAGACAATACCGTCCTGATCGATTTTAATGAAGCCATCCTTAATCCAAGTCTGTCGGCAAATTTTTTTCCCAGTGGTATCACCATCAGTGACGGTGGATTACATGAAGATATCGTTTTGGTTGTTCCTCTATTCGTACCGGAAGATGAAGGTGATCCGGCAAAATGGATTGGAGTAAAAACAGAGAATGCAAATACCAGACTAGCGGTTATCGTACCGGTGATTATTCAGGAGACGATTGAAACGGTGATGAATACATCCAATCTCCGGATTTCCGTTGCCGGTTTTACCGTCTATGATGATCTGGAGAATGGTAATGAGGCCGCATCCGCTGTTACCGTTAATTATATAGTAGATGACAAACCCTTTTTCATCGATCCGGCGAATACGGTCTATGATGCCGGTATCAATAAACTATCGCTGGTATTCAACGAAAGAATAGATATACAGAATGAAGTAGACTATCTGGGTATATCCCTCGTTGATCCGGCCGATACGACAAAAAAATTCGTTTTTGAATCGGTAGATGAAGAAGATTTGGTGATTAATTCCACACGAAAGAAAGTCGATATTGATCTTACCGGGGAGCAGGAAGCGATCTTAGAGAGTTACAGTGCTTTACAACTTTTATTAGAACCATTCTCGGTTTTTTCAAAAGATAAAAATCCCAATGGTAATGTTGGCGTTACGATGGCAGACAATGTTATTATTAACGTTGCAGCCGATGAAACGCCGCCGGTGGCTGAATCGGTGCAATATAATGCCAAAGATGGGTTATTAATTTTAAAATTTGATGATGCGGTCAGCCGAACTTCCTTTGTTCCCACCGGTGTAACCTTTGCGGGAATACCGTTGGATAATGCCGGTGAAGTTACTGATATTGTTAATTCGAAATACCTTACCTATAAGGTGTCTGATCCTACAAAATCAGCCCTGAATCAGATCTCTGATGCAATAAAAGTGGCACCCAAATTTTCACTCAATGAAGGCGTCGTTAAAAACCTTGCCGGATCAGATAATATGCCAATTATAGACGGTGAAGATGGTGAGGAGTATCTCGTAGGATACGGAAGAAGCTTCTGGACACGGGGCAAAGAAAAATTTCCGCCACAGAATCCGGATAAAATAGTTTTTGCCAGTATCAGAAAAATCGGTGCCTATTCCGAAATCTATGTGGAAGATGAAGAATGGAATATAAGTGTCACCCACGCGGATGTGGACTCTCTGTATAATGCCTTTGAGGTTAAACTGTCAAATGCCGTGCTGGATGAAACCTATTCGACGGGGGGCATCTATCATATGCTGACCATGCTTTTCGGTGAACCTACCGATATTGATCAAAATGGCAAGGTCTCCATATTGCTGTATGATGTCAGAGATGATTATTTTATTGCTGATGACGATGCGGCAGGTCGTAATGATACCAACCGCAAGATCTACAATCCGGGGTATATTGAAAAAGGAGATCAATTAAGTGTTGCCGAGAATCCCAAATCGAATGAAGCCGATGTGCTTTATATTGACACCAATCCCCAGATCATTATTCCCCTGGCGGTCGTTGATGAGGATGATCCCCGCTTTCCGACAGGCATAAATGCCCTGGCTGATGTATTCCATAGAATTATCGCTAATAATGAGACACCACTGGAAAAACAATGGCTGGTTGAAGGATTATCTTCCCTCTCACAATTTTTAGCAACCAGCGAATGGTCGGCCTTTATGGAGGATGCCGTTCTTAAAAATACAGCCAGTAATAATCTTACCTTTTTTGCGGTTGAATTTGTCACCCGCGATAATCAAATGAATGCTTTTCTGTTCAATCTCTATATGTACGAGCGCTTTGGACTTGATTATATCACCGAACTTGCAGGTTATACACGTAAAACCGGAATCAGTCGCATTGACTGGATATTAACATCCAGCTTGGATCCGGGTGTAACGATAGATGATGTTTTCCGGGATTATGCCATCGCCTGTTTATTTGATAAAGTTGAATACGATCCGGGTGATCCCACGACCGTTACTGATCATCAATATGGTTTTATCAATGTGGATGTTGCCAGACCCGGCATCATAGGGCTCGGACCGCTGCAATTTTTTAAACAAAATACAGGCTCCGTAAAAGCAAGCACGTCATGGTCCTATAGTTTTTTACAAGTAGCGGGATTCGATGTCACCGGCGAAAATAAATTTAATACAGGAATAGCCAATGATGGTGCGATTATGATCAATGGTGATGATGAGGCCACGATAGAAATCGTCGGAGTGACCCAGGACAGAAATCAGTTGGAATCAGTTGTCACTGATTTTCATCTGGTATCGGCGGCCCTGGATGAGAATAACCAAGGCCAGTTACCCTTCCAGATCAGTGCCGGGGATTCGACAATAACTTTCCGTGAGGATTATAAAACGATGATTCTTGTTGTTCTGAATACGGGAAATCAGAATGTACAAATTGCCTTTACCAATGATGTTTCACAACCTGAATTTGCCCGCCTGAGTGTGGTGAAAAATGCATTGATCGATCGCTTTTTAGATATCTATTTATCTTCCAATGAGGCTCTTTATAGTGATATCACCGAAGGGCCGTCCATCAATCTTTTGCTGGCAAATAAAGATACGATCGAACTGGTAGTGGAAAAGATGTTTGAAAGCAGTGGCCCTGCCTTGAACACGTATCTATATCACGCCGGATTTGATGTGAGTACGCCCGGTACTTTTGAGATTATCGCTGCGGCAAAAGATTTAAGCGGAAATCAAATTGTGGTAGATAAAGGAAGTGTTTCAGTGGCAAAATATGCAGGGTCCGGTCAGGCGACTTTAACGATGCAGGATAATCTTGTCATGCAGTTTGATGAGAAATCATTATCTTCCGGTTCTTATATTTATGTGGTCCGGTTACCGGAACGTAATGTGGTGGATAATCCCGATGAAAATAGTATTACCGACGTATATTCTATCATGACCAGTTCAAAAATAAACGGTCAATTTACGGTAAGTATTCCTTACCAGGAATCCCGGTTAACTTCTTCAGAGAATGATATCGGTCTTTACCGGTTAGATACCGAGAGCCAGGCCTGGTTACCGGTTGCCGGCCAGATCGATAAGCAAAACAACAGGGTAGTAGCGGAATTGAATAGCGAAGGATATTATCAATTGAGGAAAGGTGTCTCCGGGCTGGAAACGTTGCCGGAGACTTTTACTCTGTTCCAGAATTATCCAAATCCATTCAATCCCAACACAACGATCCGTTTCAGTACGCCTGAACAGAGCCATGTCCGCGTTACGGTTTTTAATTTATTAGGACAGAAAATAAGAACACTGGTCGATGAAGAATACCTGCCGGGTTATCACACGGTGGTTTGGAATGGCACCGATGACCGCAACCAACCGGTGGCTTCCGGTATTTTCTTTTACTCATTCAAGGCTGGTAACACTATGCAGATTAAAAAAATGGTTTTATTAAAATAATGACATTTTCTACATATGCAGAGACGTCCCGGCGGGACGTCTCTACGCATAACCAATGGATTGTTATGATATTAGGTTATTTTGTCTAATAAAATAGATTCAGGATTTTTGATACAAACTATAGATAAAATTAGGAGACGAGAAGATGAAATCAATAAAAATTGTTAATCTTCTGTTGATTAGCAGTTTTCTTTTCTTTATTTTTAGCGCGTGTGAGGAAAAGAGTGAGAATATACCCACCTTCAGCAGTGCACCCAATGTAACTTCACTGGTAAAAGAAGGCTGGCAGGAATTTCGTAACAAGAACTTCGAGCGAGCCGCTGACCTGTTTTTGCAGGCAAATGAACGTGATGCGTTATATATTGAGAGTTATGTTGGATTAGGATGGTCGTATGCCAAAATTAAAAGTTTTAATTTAGCACGAGCAAATTTTGCCAAAGCAATGACCTTTGGTGTCAATGATAACGATGTTATGGCTTATTCTTATGCAGGACTTGCCGGTGTGGAACTGGCTGAAAAGAATTATGAAACCGCGATCGATAATGTTGATATGGCATTAATTTACAAGCCTGAATTTGAATTGGCGCAGGATCCGACCATAAACAAAAATGATCTATATCTGGTTGTAGCGCAAGCCTATTTTTCTCTGGAAAAATTTTATAAATCGGTGGAGTTTGTTGAAATATTATCCCCCGGATATTTATCTACCGCGGCGAATATAAAATCAGAAGTTGATACGCTTGCTCCCGGGCTAAGTACAGATACTGAGATGAATGGAGAAGCGACACTGGTGACATCAAAGAATAAACTGGTCTATATAGGCTCTCTTAGCAATGTTAATATATCCACCGCAAATATATCGATCCTCGATGTCACCGACGGTGGCAATCGCATCGAATTTTTCAGCAATCCGATTCCCAAAGCCACCGATCAATATGCCGTACAATATAATTATGCCGAAAATTATGGTGTTTATATCGCTGATTTAACTAAAAAACTAGAGGAAATAAAAAGTCAACTAAATTAACATGGAAAAGGAGGTGATACCGGGAAAAATCTATTAATTGTAATTGTTTATTGAAGTTTAACCATTTAAGGGAGAGAAATAATGAAGAGTAAAGTTTTTACCGTAGCATTTGTACTTGTGTTAACAGTTATTTTTACGTCTTTTCTGTTTGCAGCAGACAAATCATCTAAGATTCAGCTATTAAATGCGGGTGATAACAGTCAAATTGTAAAATTACCTAAATCTGCTAAATCAACCGTCCCATCTGCTCCGCTTTACAAGGTACCTGCGGTCTTGCAATGGATTAACCACACGGACAGTAATATGGAATATTATCTCGGTTCAGGAGCCGCCGGGGATACCATGGCCGTCTGGTATAAGGGAGCAGGCGCTTGTTCGCTTTATACGATCGAAAATCAATGGTATGATGGTGATGCTTCGGCCACGGTTCTCTTTTATGTCTGGGAAGCTTCCGACAATCCACAGGTAGGGGATCCTGGTCTTGCAGCCTCCCGACTTGACTGGGAAGGCGGATCGCCATTGGGTGCTGTTGCCGCCGGTCCTATACCGTTTGCTCCTTCTACTAGTGGAGATTGGCAAACCATTAATATCGAGGATTTCTTTCCGGTTCCTTTCTTTGGCGACACAGAAGGTACACCGGCTGCGTTTTTCGTAGGCTTTGTCAAACAAGATGCCGTACCACACCCGCTGGCTGACGACGTAGGCGCAAAAGGATATACCTATAGTTGGTTTGGCGGTCCCTGGACAGAAGGTGCCTGGGGTTGGTATAATGTGGTCATTGAATTTGGACAAAGAATTGGTGTAACCTATCCTTATGGCGCGAAGCCAACGGTCGGTGGTATCGCTATATTACCTGATACCTATAATGGTGCTCAGGATTTTGAAGTGAGTGCAACCGTAACCGACGAAGGTACGGTTACCGGTGCCTGGTTACACTGGGCGGTAAATAGTTCAGCGCCGGTTGGTGATAGTGTTGCCATGGTTGCTGATGGCGATCTCTATACCGGTAGCTATAACCCCGGCGCTGCGTTGGGAGATACGGTCTATTACTGGGTTTCGGCAAAAGACAATGACGGTAATTACACTATCGAGAATCTGCTGTCTCCAAATAGTTTTGAAGTTATTGCCCCGGTAAATGCAAATCCGGATATTTTATTAGTACTTGATAATACCTATGTTGATCCGGCAGATTTTCCTTATTTTACCTGGGAAACTATATTGGATTCTCTGGGATATACCTGCGAAGTCTGGGATGTTGGAGAAAGAAGAGGGATCGACGCTTCTGTTACCACCTATGCCTGGGGTCCGAATTTTGATGGTATCGTCAATGCCGCCTGGGGTACTTCGGTCATTCCGACCCGTGCCTATGAACCAAATCAGGCTTTTGCCGCTTTTCTGAATGCCGGTGGTAGTCTATTCTTCACCGATCAGGATTATTTCTTTGGCAATGGCGAAGATGAAGAGCCTACTTTTGTGGCTGGTGATTTTGCTTTCGATTTCTTCAGTATCAGCGGTGGATCTAATGATCCCGGAAATCCGGATAGTATGATCATCGGTGCTGAAGGTGATGAAATCACTGATTTTATGAGTGCTGATTTTGTCCCCATGCGTCCTGATGATTGGGTTGACGGCGGCAACTGGACCGATTATCTGATTGCTGATCAGGCTGATTTTATTCTTACAAGTGAGGAAGGTCCGGACGTCGGTGTTAAATATGAAGGTGCAGGATTTAAAACTGTTCTGATAGCTTGTGCGATTGAAGCAATGAATGATATCACAGGCTGGAGTGATACCACTGCCGGGGCCTGGGACTCGAATTTTATAACGCTGGTTTCGAATTCTCTGGATTGGTTAGGATTTGTTCCTTCTGTCGATGCGATTGAAATGGTTGACGGCATCGTTCCGCAAAGATTCTCACTGGAACAGAATTATCCGAATCCATTTAACCCCAGCACAGTGATTACTTTCAACCTGGCAAAGAAAACCGATGTTGAGTTGAATGTATATTCTGTAACCGGACAAAAAGTACGTTCGCTGGTTAAAGGAAATCAGAAGGCCGGTCAATATACCGTTACCTGGAATGGCAGGAATGATGTTGGTCAGAAAGTGGCCAGTGGTCTCTATTTTTATAAGATTGAAGCGGATGATTTCGTAGCAAGCAAGAAGATGATTCTTATCAAATAGAATCTGTTTTTAACATTAAAAGGCCGAGCTCATCCCAGTTCGGCCTTTTTTTTTCTAAAGAATCCTTTGTTCTTTTATCCCGCCACCTGGCAATAACGCGGCGGATCTTCGCCTTGATACTAAAGAATCCTTCTAATCAATCGGCCCCGTAAGACGGCACCTTCGATGCAGAGGCCGATGTATTTTTTCGGCACAATTCGAAATGAATCACAACGGAGGTTTTCAATTCTTCAGCATTCACTGATATGCCTCCGGCGGTCCGGCTTTGCCGGACAAAAAGTCAGGTCCCGTCTTTCGACGGGATAAACTCCTTTAAACTCGCTAACGTTCAGTACTGTGTGTAGTATTGAGTTGCTCGAACGAAAATTCGCCTATTTTTATCTTGCTATTTGCAGCTTCGCTTTAATAAAAAAAAATCTTTTCGTTACGCTTTGCGAGGAATTTCTAACAAATTATTTTAAGGCCATTTTTTTTTACCTCTCAAAACATAACGATTGACTGGCAAAGAAAATCCTAATCCCGAAGCACGAAATCCTAAATAAATGCCAATTTCCAATTCCAAATAACAAATCAATTCCCAATCCCCAATGTAAAATATGTTTAGAATTTTGAACATTCGGATTTTGATATTGTTTCGGGTTTCGGATTTCGAATTTAGGATTTTAACACGGGGGTGGGAATAAGTTCCGCTGTAATACAAGTTCTATTTGCTTGTTAACGATTGATAAAATTTTGGGAATAAATTGAAATTATGGTTATATTTTACTGTATACTTATTAAATAAAGGAAATTAAAATGAAAAGGATATTGGGATTTATTGGCATGATTGGTCTGCTGTGTATGATTTCTCAAGCCCAGGCCACCAGTTTTGCCAAAACGACCCTTAAAAAATTAGTGGAGACTTCCACCCTGGTGGTCATTGCAAAGGTCGAAAAAGTGGAATCGCGCTGGGATGATAAGCACGAGAAAATATTTACCTATACCACCATTTCAATTCTGGACCATCTGAAAGGAAATCCCGGCGAAAAAAATCTGACCATTCAGGAGTTGGGTGGCAAAGTAGATAGCCAGGCCCTTGTGGTTGATGGGTCGGCACAATTTGTTGAAGGTGAAGAAACACTATTATTTTTAGTTTACCATCGTGATCATTATTGGGTGCATTCGATGGCGATGGGTAAGTTTGATATTGTCGATGAAAGCGGAAGTAAAATTGCCGTTAATACTAATATTGCGAAAGATCTGATACAAATGGATACATCGGGAGCAGTCTCACAATCGGATCGTTATCCTAAATATGATTTGAGTGAATTTACGGAACGCATAAAAGAGTTTGTTGAATAGGAAAAAAACACCCCCCTCAATCCCCCCTTCATAGGGGGGAAAGATCCGATTCCCCCTTTCAAAGGGGGTTAAGGGGATGTTAGAATAGGAAAGAAACACCCCCCTCTATCCCCCCTTATTAGGGGGGAGGATCAGTTTCCCCCTTTCAAAGGGGGCTAGGGGGATGTATTATTTAAGCCAATAAAAATAGTAAGTTAAATATAAAACATATGAAAACTTTTGACACTACTCTGATGAAGTGAGGAATTACAATGAAAAAACTCTCAAAAACACTGATACTATTTTTTCTTTTACCGGTGGGATTAGCGATAACCTTCAGCATTTTTACCAATGAGGATGGGTATTATCGTCGCTACCGTATAAATCATCTCCCCTTTGTATATAAAGTCGCCGAGGGTACGTCGTCGAACTGGATAGCAGCCATTGACGCCGGTGCCAATTCGTGGAACCAGGTCAGGGGGGCCTATTTTGAATTTACCAACGGCGGGACTTCAACAGCCAGCAGTGTCGCCCTGGATGATGTTAATTTAATCTATTTTGATGATGATTTTGTTAATTTTACCCCCGGTGAGAATGTCATCGCCTTTTCTTCTACTTTCACTGATGGTGAGGGCTCGGATTACCATGCGGTGGAATCGGATTTTATCTGGAATGCCGGTGATTTTCCACCGGCTACCGATGGCGATCCTGACCATATCGATTTGCAAAGCACGGCAACCCACGAAATGGGGCATCATTTAGGGCTTGGCCATGCCGGTGCCGCCCCCGGTTCGGGACAACCCGGCGCCGGTGAAGTCATTGAGGACGCGACGATGTTTTATGCAGTGGCTACCGGTGATACCACTCCCCGTTCTTTGCATATTGATGATCAGATGGGTGTCAGTGCCATCTATCCGCGCTGGATTTTAAGCGGTACGGTGTTGGACAGTGTAAACGGCGATCCGGTTCCGAATGCCTTTTTTAATCTGGATGGTGTGGTCGGAGCTGTTTTAGGGCCGGTTGAGGAAGATGTCTGGCCCGGCCGCCCCCAAATCGGCGGATGGGTGGTGGAAGATACAATTTTTGTCGACAATCAAAGCGCTGATTATAAACTCATTCCCTATGATACAGCATTCGATATCTCATTCCACGCCTTTGGTTATAAAAGTACGGATACCAGCATCGTCTTTAGTGATACACAATCCATTGAAGATGTCATAAATTATAATCCCCGTTTAGCCCCCATCGATCGCTTTAAGTGGAAAATTAAGGCCAGTGACTTGATGACCCAGGAACCGGTTGCTGTCTTTTTGGAGTTTACGGCTATCGAAGATTTGGCTTCCGGTATTACCTATACGCTGGATATCGGTAGCAGCGGAACAGATAGTCTGTCCGTTCCCCCGGGGACCTATGATATTGTTATAAAACCGGCCCTGCCTTACGGCCTGATTGATATCAATGGATTTACCGTTTCTTCTGATACGAGCTTACAGATTGAATTAAATGCTGCAGAATTATTAATCGTTGATAATGATTATTATGAAGGTATGGCCTTCGAAGATAATGTCGAGCAATATTACATGGATGCCATCAATGATCTGTCCGCGAAGCCCAGATTCGCTTTCAGAGATCTGCACGTACAGGCTCTCCCGGATTCAGCCCAGATCCTGCAATTTGAAAAAGTGATTTGGTTTACCGGAGGTCACTCGGTCATTCAATTATCGAATGAAGCGCTTAATTTGATGACTTTTTATCTGGATAATGGTGGTAAATTATTTCTAAGCGGACAAAACTTACTCACCTGGAATTTTTATAAACCCCTGTTCTCAGACTATATTAAAGTCGGTATTGGCAGTGATAATGCCGATCAGCTTATTCTATATAATATGCCCGGAGATCCGATTACCGGAGATTTCACTTTTCTTAAGATTACCGGTGATGAAGGTGCCTTTAATCAGACGTCACCTGATGTTTTAACCCTGAAAGATGGGACAGATCCAATTTTCCGATATTCTCCTCCCAATCAGAACCTGTATGCGGCTGTTCGTACCGAGGATGCGGAAAAAGACTATAAGCTGGTCTTTTTTGCTTTTGGTTTTGAAGCAATTACCGATTTCATTACCCCTGCCAATAGTGCCCAATTGCGTAAGAATATACTCACCAAAATATTTGAGTGGTTGGAGACACCCCCTGTCAATGCTATTGCTGATTTTGAACAGGCGGCGTTGATCCGTCACTATCATCTGGAGCAAAATTACCCCAATCCCTTTAATCCTAATACGACCATTCGCTTCAATTTACCGGCACGGAAGAAAGTCGATCTGGAGATCTTTGCCATCACTGGAGAGAAAGTAAGGACAATAATTGCGGATGAACTGAAGGCAGGTGTCCATGACGTGCAATGGGATGGCCGCAACCAAAATGGAAAATCTGTTGCCTCCGGTTTATATATTTATCGCCTGAAAACAGCAGATTTCACCCGCTCGAAAAAAATGTTGCTGATAAGATAATTTGCCACATCAGATACATAAAAAAAATGATTGATTGTAGGTACTCGTAGAGACGTAGCATGCTACGTCTCTACGATGCTACGTCTCACTATAAAATTTTCCCACAGTAACGATCTCAATTTAATACATTCCACAGAAATTACAGCGCAGTAGAAAATGATTATCATCTATCACGCCGTTTGATTTTGGAAGATTTTAATCTCCGCAGTTGTATCAACCTATCGCCCTTATAAATCTTTAGCATTGTATAGTCCAATAATACTATAAATATATCACAGTCCATGAAATTTGTGGGAAATAAGACATCAAAAAACCGCGTAGCGGTGAAATATTTATAGCTTAAATATTCCGTAAAAAAAATAGAACCCCGGTAGGGGTGATATGAATTATCCGTTTGTCTTCTATCACCATTCTGCTGTAGATAGTCTGATGATTACATTTATAATCGATTTAATTAGCCTATGATGCAAGACAAGTTACATCCATTGCGATCAATTTTTAATACTATAATACTATCCAAATACCAAGTTCTTAAAATATTCTGGTAATGGTAAATAACCTGAATAATTCATCTTACAAAGAAGTATAGATTTTTATCCACGGATTACACGAATTAGCACGAATTATATTTATAATATTTTAAAAGATAATAAAAACATGATAAAGAAATAGAAAAAAATCGTGAAATCTGTGCATCAATTCGTGTAATTCGTGGACAAAAATATATCCGTTTGACAGGTAACCTTGTATTTTTTTGGGAAATACGTTAAAATTATAATATAAAAAATAATTTTAGTCACATTCAATGGCCAAAATTGATAAATATTTCACTAATTGTTACAAAGATGGAGGAAATTCATGATCCGTTGGTTGTTATTTATTCTTTTCAGTACGATGATCGTTACTGTCCAGGCTCAAACTTTTTTAAAAAAATCTGATATTGAAGCTCGCGAACAATTATATAAAGCAGAGATGAATCACCGGCAACAGCTGTATCGACAGGCACAGCAACCAGGATCGGTACAACCCTTTGATGCTGTTTATTATAAATTAGAGTTTGACATTGGCATTGAACCTAATTCATTTAACGGCAAAGCCACCGAAAAATTCATCAGTCAGTCTGATGGCTTGAATCATATTGATTTAGATTTTGATAGTTATCTTACTATTGTAGGAATTTCCGGCGACGCGGCTTCTTATGAACGAACGGACTATATTTTATCCCTTGAACTGAATCAAATGTTCAATACGGGAGATACGATTGCAGTGGTTATTGAATATCAGGGTATTCCCCGAACCAGTGGATTCTATGCCGGTTTTTGGTTTGCCACCCATGGCTCTATTTATGATGGTACCTATAGTCCGGTCATCTTTACGCTCAGCGAACCCTTTGGTGCGCGCAGCTGGTGGCCTTGTAAAGATGATCCCGGTGATAAACCAGAATCCATGGATATTATTATTACCATTCCCGAAGACACCTATAATGGTCACGAATTGTATGCCGTTTCCAACGGAACGCTGGTTGAAACAGTCGCCCATGACGATAATACGCGCACCTTTCATTGGCATGAGCAATACCCCATTGCAACGTACCTGGTATCCCTGGCGATATCGAATTATGAAATCTATTCCGAGTGGTATATCACCGCGGAAAATGATTCGATGCCGGTAATCTATTATGTTTATCCGGAAAGAATGGCGTCCGCACTGGAGAATTATGGGAGTACCGTCGATATGATCGCCACTTATTCTGATCGTTTTGTGCAATATCCTTTTTTTGAGGAGAAATATGGGATGGCAAATTTCGGATGGGGCGGTGCCATGGAACATCAAACCGTAACCAGCATGGGATCAATGAATTTCTGGGTGGTTGCCCATGAACTGGCCCATCAATGGTTCGGAGATCTGGTGACCTGCGCTGATTTTCACCATATCTGGCTAAATGAGGGTTGGGCAACATATTTAGAGGCGATTTATGCCGAGAAATTATATGGAGAGCACAACTATCATGCCTATATGAATGATATCACTTATTTTCGCCAGGGCTCGACCATCTATGTTGAAGATCCTTTAAATGAAAATGTATTTGATCTCATTGTATATGATAAAGGAGCCTGGGTTTTACACATGTTACGTCATGTGATGGGGGACACACTATTTTTTTCTGCCACCAAGAGCTATCTGAATGATCTCCGGTTTAATTATCGGGCGGCGACAACGGAGGATTTTCAGGGCGTGATGGAGCAATATTATGGAGAAAGTCTTGGCTGGTTTTTTCAGCAATGGATCTATGGGATGGGATATCCTACCTATCAATATGGCTGGACGTATCAGGAAGAGGGAGATCAATATGTTATTGATCTCACGATCAGGCAAACACAAAAAAGCTATCAGGCAGAAGAAGTTTTTACGATGCCACTGGATATCATGATAATGACAATTCCCGGACCTGTCAGAGATACCGTGCGCGTGTGGAACGATCAACGTGTTCAATCCTATCAATTCAGAACCGATAAAAAACCGGGATCTGTCGTTTTGGATCCGGATAATTGGGTGCTGCAGCAGAATGAGCGGATTACAAATATAACCGATGAAGACAATTTACTTCCGCTAATTTACCAGCTGGAACAAAACTATCCCAATCCTTTTAATGCGACGACGACGATTAAATTCACCTTACCAGCAACGGAAAATGTCTCTTTAGACATTTATAATATTCAAGGTAAACACGTGGCGCATCTTTTATCAGAAGAGGTGCTCGCGGGAGAGCACAAGGTCGTCTGGGATGCAGGAAATATAAGTAGCGGAGTCTATTATTATCAGATCAAAGCCGGGCATTTCGTTACTGTTAAAAAATGTCTTTTGCTTAAATGAACCGGAGACCGGAAACCGGAAACAGGAGGCCGTATAAAATAAAATCCAAATTCTCAATTTCCAATTCCAAATGACAAATGAAATCTCAAATCTCCTCCTGAGAGGTAAAAAAAGACGGCCTTAAAATAATTTGTTAGAAATTCCCCGCGAAGCGGAACGAAAAGAAATTTTTACTGTTTGAGCGCAGCGAGTTTAAAAATTTCAGTGAAGCGAGCGGCAGAATTTCTCCCATTTATTTTACAGCCTTGATTTTTTGGTTCTTTTGTATCAAGTCGAAGATCCGGCTCTGACGGGACAAAAGAACAATGAGAAATATATCTTACCTGTTAGGACTTGGGATTTAATGTATTATCATTCAAATACTCAGGATAATACCAACCTGAAACCGTCTTCCCAGGTCAAGGGCGCTGATATCATTAAGCCGGCCCCCGATTTTACCATTACTGTCCACCCATAAGATATTGGTAGTATTAAAGATATTATATATTTCAGTAAATATATTTAATTGCACCGCCTGCCAGTTAAATTTCTTTTCCAATCGTATATCGAAATAAGCCGTGGGTCCTAACCGGGCGTTGTTGGGACGTGTGGCGAAACCCTTAAATTGGGTATAGGGCAAACCGCTATTCCAGCGGTACAGGAGATTGGCATGCCAACTATCCCACCATTTTAGATTTAAATTGGCCACCAGGGTATGTCTCTGGTCCCAACTTAAGGGGTATTGATCATTCGGCACTTTATAATTATCGTCTATCCAGTCTATTTTCTCGATCTCACTACTCCCTGTTCCCAGTGCTTTTAAATACGTATAGCTTATCTTACCTCCGATCCAATGCTCAAATCGCCTTTTAATGAATATTTCAATACCATTGACATTTACTGCCGCTGAGTTTACAAAACGGGTTAATCCATAGGAAAATTGTCCGCCTGCAGTAGGATCGGAGTTAAGGAAAGTATTTGAATCGATAAGATTTGATACACTTTTATTGAAAAAGGTCACATCTAATAAGTATTGATTATCAAAGGTGGCACGATAGCCAATTTCGTAGGCAACGGTTCTGGCCGGTTTGAGATCCGGATCGCCCAGGGGTGAAAATCCATAGGCGACATTGATATTGGCATTGGTGTATAAATAATCAAACTGCGGCATTTGGAAAAAATATCCGTAGTTAAATCGTAATTCGCTGGTCGTGGAAATGGGAAATGAGAAACCCAATCGGGGACTGAATTGGTGTTTGATCCTGGCCTCTACGGTTGATTGATTAGATATGATCCAGGCCGTATCCAGATCGGCCACACGTGGTTCGATCTCCGGCCGGCGTGAACGGGGATTGAAAAAATCATATCTGATGCCCGCATTGGCCACAAACCCCTCGTATTCCATTTTATCCTGAATATAGAAAGAACCCTGATTCGGTTTATACTCATATTCTGTATCGTAACTGATATAGCGCGGGAATTTGGGATCATAGCTATCTAATTCCCGCCGGAGAACATTCTTTTTATAAAGATCGTAAAAAATTATTTCACCACCAATCTTGATCTGATTTTGAAAATTAATCTGGTTGACAAAATCTAACTTAGCTAAGTTATGTATTTCCTGATGGTCAAGCCACCAGGGGTAATCCCCACTTACTACATAACCAAATAAGTTCTCGTTACCAAATTCATCTTCTTCATGAACAATAGCATCCTGATCTTCTGACGATTTACCAGATACAGATTTAAGTACATTATACTGGCTAAGATAAAAATTCAGATAGCTGCTGTTAGAAAATGTATGGGTTAGAGATAAATTTAAGCGATAACTTTTTTTACTCTGAGGGGTGATTCCTTCAAGATTCAATTTCCATTGGTGATCATATTGCGTCCAATCCCAAAGTGACAACAAGCCTTGTACCGTAAGTTTTGTATTATTAAATAATTGGTAGCTGAGTTTACCGACCAGATTTATATTTCTACTCTCGCTGTCGGTATAAATAAGACGCCGAACACCAAATTCTTCTTTTTTCCATCTTGAATTTGGGGCCAGATAATTTGCTGAAAAAAAGTATTTTAATTTGGAAAACAGAGGTCCCCCAAATGATAAATCCGCTTCGTAATCATAGAGGGTGTTTGGTGTAAATGGTTGTGGCTCGCCATGCAGATCGATGGACGAGAACTCAACTCGTGAAAAAAAGTTTTCTGCGCCTTCACGGGTAATAATGTTTACGACGCCAGACATGGCATTGCCATATTCCGCGTTGAATCCGCCGGTTTGTATGGTCATGTCCACGACAGCACTGTTCGGTAAATCAGAACCAATCTCACCTTCAATGGCTTCTTTAATAGGCAATCCGTCTACCAGATACAAAACTTCGGTTTTGCGTCCACCACGTACGTGTCCGGCCGCCACTCCCGGCTGAATATCTACGATCTGTTTGAAATTTTTAACCGGCAGGGCTTCAAATTCTTCACGCGTGATGAAGTGAGTAGTAGCGGTAACATCTTTTTGTATCAGCGGTGCTTCGGCGGTAACCACGATTTTTTCACCCAACTCCAGGGTGACCGCTTCCAGTTGAAAAACTAAGGTCGTACGCAGATCTACCAGAACGGTGACATTATTTTTCAATTCCGTTTTATAGCCGATCATAGTGGCAGAAATCTCATATTTTCCGGGCGGGATATGACTGATGAGAAAAAATCCGTCGTCATCGGTTGCCGCACCCATTTTTGCATTTTCAATAACAATATTTACACCCACCAGTGGTTCGCCGCTTGTTTTATCGGTTACCTGACCGGCAAGTGTACCAAAGATATCGGCCTGGGCGGGGACGATGCAGAATAAAATCAGAGTAAAAATATAGATTGATTTTAATTGGGTATCATAAATGAGTTGTGAATGGTAATACATCAGGATTTCCCTATTTTTATATCATGTTTTTACCTGGCTGATGCGCGTATCACTCAATATTTCCTTGAAACCACACCTTTTTTTCAAAATCTATGGACATCTCCTTGATAACAAATTTTCCATTTTTTGTAAATGTAGCATAGGTTCGGAGAATATTCATATTCTTATCGCATTGATATAGACGCCCGCTAATTTTATCCGCTGCCCAAAAATAGATATTATCGCGATAAAAGCAAGAAATATTTATATCCTGATTGGAAATCGGTATCACCCGCTGAAGAGATAAGGTTGTTTCGTCATAAATATAAACCTGATTCTGTGAGGGAATATAAAGACTGTCATTGGAGCAATATACATCCCAGGCATCGTGCGTTAATCGTATTGTCTGTTCAGTCTCCAGATAATCAACGTGAACTTTTATCTTGTGCAAATTGTCCGGCTTTTGGACCAGGTAGAAATAGGTGGCATCCTTTCCGAAAGCAATATTCGTATTCTCAAGGCTATAATCAACAAGAAGATTCCAGTAAGATCTGAGATGTATCCATTGCTTCAGACTACTTTCCCATTTAAAGCGATGAATGCCCCAACCGGTTAAGGATATCAGAAACATATTGGCTGGATGAAATGAAAATTTTGCCGGTCTGTAATTTTTAAATTCAGAATAAGCTTCGAGGGTCTGGCTGGCGGTAATATAATAAACATCCGGACAATAAAAATAAAGAGAGGTATCTGCATAATTCTGGAAATAGGAGGTGCTGAGGACCGGATAGTTATTTCGATAAAAAAGTAATTCATATGTACCGACGTATATCGTATCAAATGCAAAATTTCCGTTTTGATCCGTTATCGTTTTTTTGGGAATAAAAGCGGGTGCTTCTGCCAATTGAATGGCACGAATGTGCACCGCGATGGAGTCAAGTGGTTCCATAAAATCAATATCCTTCACATTACCCGCAAGGTGGTAATTGGCAATGGTGGGCGCTGTTATTTCGTGATCCTGTCTTTCCCAACAGCCGGGGTGAAACCATAAAAAAATAACAAATAAAATCCATGATATATTACCGGATATAAAACGATGCATAACGCATTTGTTTTGGTTAATTGGAATAGCTCCTCTAAAATGACATATTAGTATTTATCTTGACTATTTATAGCGTATCCGTTGGCTGTAAACAAAGAAAAAAATAGTCCACAGATTTTCCGCCGAAGCCGGATCCCGTCATAGCCACGTCTGCGCCGGGCAGGCCGGGCAAGCAGGCATTGACTAACACGGATTACTTAACCGCAACGGCGCAAAGTAATTTTATTTGTTCTTTTGTCCCGTCAGAGCCGGATCTTCGACTTGATACAAAAGAA
>CAZBBC010000051.1:0-27005 GCA_964489835.1 uncultured Calditrichota bacterium | reverse complement strand
TGCAGTCCTTGCGAATTGCCAATCCAGACAATATACTCCCCTCCATACTGGAATCCGCATATTGTACGAACATGTTTGTTTGCTGCAGTGGTGATGTTGCCTGAATCCTTTATGAATTGATATACAGTAAAAATCTCTGTTTCAGGATCAAAACAATTTAGTCCGCCACTCCTAGTGCCAATCCATAGCAGACCTGATGGATCTTGATGTATTGCTCTAATTGCATTTTCACTTAAACTGAAGTCATCCCCGGGATCATTTCTGTACACAGTGAACGTGTAGCCGTCATATTTATTGAGACCATCAGCGGTACCAAACCACATAAATCCCATGCTGTCCTGTAAGATACAGTAAACATCGGATGAAAGTCCTTGTTCAACGGAAATATGCTCGAATTTGATATCCTGGGATTGTGGATATAACACAAGTGGAAAAAATAAATAGAAGATAAATGCTTTGTAAAATCCGGCCATGGGGCAGACCTTTTATACGGCATTTAGATACAATAGCGAGAACTATTCAAGTCAATCAGATAGTTACGGTAAATATAAGGTAGAAAAGTCCAATTTAAAATGATTTTATATCGTTCAACGCTTGGTGAGATATTAGCCGGGCGATGAATATATTTGGAATGGAGCCTCTCCTTGTTTTAAAGCATTCTAAGTCCTCACCCCGCTGAATAATTATTAATTTGTTTAGAACTGCTAAGAAACAAGAGTTTCTTTTTACACTTGGCTAGGAAAGGAATATTCATTATACTTTCTTAGCCAAGTGATATAGGCGCCAAACGGATATTAAAATTCTATATATTTCGACATGTTCTAAAGATTTGTCGAATATTTATACCATTTAATAAATATTTTATCATCTTCTGCATATAAACGGTTGACTTACTTAAGGTTATGGTCTTATATTTCAAACTGTTGAGATATAAGTCAGGAAAAGGGTAAAACCATGGAACTCATAGGAACACCAAAACTGGAACTGAACACAGAAGCCAAACGGTTTATTGATTTATACAGCTCTTTGGGAGAGCGCGCTGAAAATTTCCTGCCGGATCATATATTTGAGAGTCTTAAAAACTTTGCCCGTTTATGTTGTGAGGAACCTGATGATCCGAACCGACTGACGCTTGAAATCAATAAACGCCTGTTGGAACTTAAAGAGGCTATACCGGGATATACTGATGTCTCATTGATGATTTTTCCTCACGAGAGTTCGAAAAATTATGAATACGCCAGTCGCCGTCGCTTATTTACGGATCGTCTGAAACATCTCATGGATATCGAGCTCATCAATGAGCCGCAAAAAGTCCAGGTGAATAATATATTAAATATGCATGACTATTCTCTGGGTACGCCGCCGGTTACTAAACAGACGATTGAATTCCTCTACCGTGTACTGGTTGGTGATGAGGTGCGGGAACTGCGTAAATTCCGCGATATTTTAGGTATCACCGGATACGCTGAAGTCGCCCAATGGAATTACCTGCTCGATGTTATCGACCAGATGGTTGTCCAGAGCACGCACTATACTACTCAGGCTGAACAAAACGCCTTTTTAGCCCGCACTGAATCTACCGTTAATTTTAAAGGATTAAATGGATTTATCCGCACGGTTGTATCCGGCAGTACAGAAACAGTAAGCAAACTTCTGCGCGAGGAGATTTTTGGTCCCGGTGTTGTCAAAACCATAGAATTCCTATCGCCGGAACAGGTCTATGAAGAAGTCAATCAGGATACGACCAGTATCTTTCTCATAAAAGCTCAACATCTACGTTCGAATCCCTTGAAAGATATAAAATGGTTTCCCCATTTGAGCAGGATGGTATTTGTTGATAATTCGCTGGAAGCCCGTGCGACCAATACCACCCTGGTATTTGCCTTTCATAATGAAATAATTAATACGCTGAATAAAGTCCATACAAAGAAATTAGGGGCAGCCGCTAATACACAGTTGAATCTGCGTCTGATTCTGGAAAAAGTGAATGTCAAAAATATTATTCGATACCGAAAAGCGGCTGAGGCAAAAATCAAAGATTATGAGCAAGAGCTTCAGTTATTAAAAAATGAACAGCTGGCCGATCCCAAAAGACCGGAACAGGATATTATTCTATTCAAGTTTGATGAATTTGCGCAGCAAATACTGAAAGATAAATACATCATTTCCAAATTCACTGGATTCCTGACATTTATTGAATATATCATGGATGTATCCAAGCATAATGCTATAAACCGTGTATTAATGGATGAATTCGAATCGCGGATGCGGGACTATTTTTATGCCGGAAGCAGTGATATCTATATTAAAACCATCGTTGAGGGTGGCGGCCGGAATCAGATAAAAACTTATGGTGAGTATCTGCTGCAGAAAAAACATAAAGATCTGAGCGCACCAGTCGTTGAACGCTGCCGGGTGATTCTCGACGTTTTACCGGATAATTATGAACGGACCTTACACACACATTTTCACCGCAATTTCGGTCTGAATCTGTTTCTTGAAAGATATAAAGAATATCTGACCAAAGTAGAAAATGAAGCGACTAATAAGGGCCGTTTCCGCAACCTGCTCATCGATTTGGGAATTGAGAGCAAATACAACCGGCTCAATAAGGAACAGCAAAAAATTATACAGGAATTTATATCCAATTTGGGCAACCTGGAGAAGACTTCGATTTCGGATGACGTTCAGATGATTATTCGTGATATTGTCTTGAATGTCTTTGCTGCCAAGCCTTTTATCTTTCTTAACCAGCAGGCGGCCTGGGAATATAAAGATCTTTTCCCGATTGAGAAATTTGACGTCAATCCCTTTGATATCGAAATCGAGCTGGATGAAACGGGCAGGATCGATTACAACCGCTTTTTAACAAAAATGGAACGGATTAAAAGTTCCTTCCAGCTATTCGATGAGTCCGGCAGTCTCTGGGATCTGTTCTGTTCAAATTCGACGATTCTGGTAAATGATCCTTCAAATCCGACCGGTTTTACGGATTTTAATGATCAGGCACTTTTAAATTTCCTTAAATTTATGTCAACAACACAATTAACCCTGTTCCTCGATGAAGCTTACAATGATACGGTTAAAATTGAAGATCCGGAGGAACCGAAGTGGCGTACCATTTCACGATATATCATAAATAATATTTCAGCCTTCTCACGTATTTCCATGGTCGCTTCGCTTTCGACGACAAAGAATCTGGGAGCAACCGGAGACCGTTTAGGTGCCCTGGCGGTAACCGAGGCAAGAAAGGATGCGCTTAATTTCGCCTCGGAACATTCGGACATCGATTGCAGTAATTCCAATTCATTATTTCTTCTGGTAAATGTTCTCGAAGTTGCCCAGCAGGCTCGTAAGATAAAACGGGGAATAGATGAAAATTTACCCAAAGACGCTTCCCGGCAAATTATAAAAAACAAACTTGAAAAATTTATTCAATTGCAATTGCAGGCTAATCAACCGCAAACGATTAATACCGCAAAAGGTGCGCCCAGACGGGAATCGCTTTTCGAAGGTAGTCCACTGCATCTTTTTCTTCTGGATGAATTAGTTTCTTTAGATCGGCTTGAAGTACTTGAACTACCCGATGATTTTAAGTATAAGGGAGAGGCTTTTTTTAGTTATTATAAATCCCACATTGTTTATGAATTAAACCATTTCAGGATTAACCGAATTTTCCGGTTTGAATCAAACAGACGTTTAAAATTAGCCAAGGAAGTTGCCCTGGAGGCCATCGCCCGGGAAAAATATGAAAATATCCGTGTCCTTGAATCGGACGGATCCTACCTGTTTAATCTTTCTTTGCAGAACTTTTATTCTTATCAGGATCTGGAAAAGTTCACCCAAACTCTGGCAGAAGAACGCGGATTGGCCGCAATCCCCTTTCCAACCGGATTTGTACGTTTCTCACTGGGTGGCTATGTTGATGGTACGGAACAGAGTTACCAAATCTTTCGTGCCGAAGTTAAAAATGCCGTTGAATTGTTCCTGCGATATTGGAAAAAATTTTGCACGTTCAAAGAATCAGGTGATAAAAATTCTGAAACAGAATCCGCTTTAGGACTGCTTTTCGCTGGGGAAACCGATACTGCCTTTGTCAACAATGTCCTCAATGACTATTCGCAAATCCGTGACCTGAAGAAAAATATACTTAACAGCCTGAGAATCAGTGAAATTAAAACCATTTATCATCCTTTTCCCGATGTCAGCGGCGTGACCATTAATTCAATCGGCGATTCTAAAAATGCCGTGATTGAATTTTACGAAAATATCGGTCAATGCCCTGATCTGCCTTCTTTTATTAACAGTAAGGCATTTTCAAAAGTATATGAGAATATATTGCCACAGATTCATTATAAAATTCCGGCGCTGCGTGAAATGGATATCAACACCGTTTTGACAAAGTATGGAAAACCGACCCTTTTAAAGTATGTAACCGGTAAGCTGGAATTTCAACCTGATTCTCACCTGCTCGACGATCCGGATGAGCTTTTAATTATGCTTGAAATATTAATCGAACTTGAACGCATTATATTTTCCGATTCTAAATTTAAAGTTGTTGCTTTGCGTGCGTATGAGAAAGATCCGGCGGGTGATTTAGCTAAACTTGAAGGCTATAATGAAATTCTGAAAAAGTTCATCGGCGAGCTTTTACTGCATTTCAATTTGCCTTTCGAGAAAGAATTATCGGAACCTTCTCAGGAGCAGCTATTTGAATCAGCCGGTGATGTATTCGAGAAAATCACCGGAAAATCAATGAACGAACTGAGTATTGAACTGGCAGCTGATGACTTGTTGCAAAATGTTACTGAAGATAAAGAATTAAAAGAACATCCCTATTCCCGCCTTATATTCGGTTATTTTTCGGGAGATATACAAAACAGAATCATAAAGTCAGAGGTTGATTTCCGTAAACAATTATTGAAAATCTATCTTCTTTTATCAGATAACGACTTAATGACCGATATAGCGGATACACTGGCAAAGATCAGCACGGAATTGCAAAATCATAAGGAACCAGATACAAAATTATTTGCAGAACATTTATTAGCCATTAACCTTGTATATATTTATGATCGAATCGAACAAAAACGCTACCATAAGATATCCGCAAAAGACCTCCCGATAGCCATCAGGGATATTGTCCTGTTTTTAACCGGTTTGATGAACCGTTCAAAACAAACGGATTATTACAGTAGATATAATCATATTTTTATTAAAATGATTTATTTGCAGTATCAGCAGCAAAATTCAAGTTATAATGAAATGATCCAGCACGGCATCACACTGCATGAAGGAATTACCGATTTTAAAAACCAAGAGTTAATCGAATATGAGAACGGTTCCCTCAAATGGATCAATGAAGTGATGCACAAATGCGGCATTATAGCCGCTGAACAGCCTGTACAAAGACATACCCGGATGAATACCGATGCCAAAAAACGGGAATATCCGTTTCATAAAGTTGACCGCATCGAAAAGGAAGAGCAAAAAACTGATGTCGATTCACCGCGAGATTTTATCAAAAATATGCATACCCGGCCGTCATCCCGATTCTTCAGTAACCGGGTAGCAAAATTTGTTGAAAATATGGACGCCGATGATTATCGCTGCCGTATTGTCAATGACGGTTTAATGAATGAATTATATATTATCCAGAAGTCATACATGAAATACCTTGCTGATAACCTGCGCCTGTTAAATCCGGGTGCCGTAAGTCTGAAAGAAATAAAAGAATTTGTACCTGATATTGTAATTTTTTACGGTGCCCCGGAAAAAGTTATTTCATACCCCCATGTTGGATATTTTGATCTCAAGGGTCCGCAAGGCAATATAAAAACAATGATTACACCGCTGGAAACTAAAGCTGATTATTTTGGCAATATCAAAAAACCGCGATTGACCCTGCTTAATGAAAAAGTAAAAGAAATGGGCGGCGTACCCGTTCACGGTTCATTTGTTGTCATCGAAACCGAAGATGGCAGTCTGTTCGGTGTGATGATTGCCGGAGACAGCGGCGTTGGCAAATCAGAAATGCTGGCGGCCATGATGTTAAAATGGATTCAAAAAGATCTCGGCGGCATTCGCTCTATAAAAATGGTGGCCGGAGATATGCTGCACGTTTTCCCGGATAAAGAAGGTAATCTTTATGGTATAGGTACAGAAGTCGGCGATTTTTCCAGGGTAACCGACTTTGATCCGGAATTTATACGCATGTATAATTCACTGTTTGAAAGCAGCGCGGACAGCAATGTCGAAGATTTAAATTCCCGCAGCACGTTTACCGGATTCTGTGATATCAATATGCCCTTCAAAATTGATATTATTCTTACTGCACAGAATTTCGGTCGCACAGAAGCGGGTATTATCAAATATTCGAACGTGGAGAATTTTATGCTTTACCGTGATTCCCACGGCGAACGGAAAGAGAAAGCAACCAGTTCCGATAATCCCCATTTTCAACGTACCCTGCTCAGGTATACAGGCGATAAAAATATCGTTGAAGTTTTAGATTTTCATGGCAATTACCTGGATGAGGTTCTGGATTGGGAAACAGACACATTTACCGCTAAGCATTACCTTTCTTCCTCTTATAAACGGATTGACCGGATTGATGTTGAAGAAATTGTCAGTAAAATATTTTCCGGTAAAATTTTTAATGAACGGGACATTGAATACACGATTAAAGATGTAAAATTTGATATCATTAAAAACCGATTTAATGCCCGGGCCGTTTCCAGTCAGGACAATAGTGTTGAAGAGATATTTACTATTGACCGGACTCTTTTTAGTCAGATTTTTAATTCTCTGGCCAGTACGCCTACCGGCAATCCCTTTATCAGCGAACATGAAGAGCGTGAAGTGCGCCGTCGCCTGATCCATGTATTAAAGGGCGGTGACAGCGGTAAGGGCCAGGGACGAAAAATTCAGTGTGCCATTCTATTGACAGATCTCGGGAAGAAAGGCAAAGAGATTGCCGGCCCACAAAAAGCCGCGCAGGAAGTTAAACAACTTGTTCAGGAAGTTCGAACCAGCCGGCCGGATATCAGTGTGGCCAGAAACCTGGTCAAGAAACTGATTGAGAAACATTATGGTGCCCTTTTCAGGGATCATAAAAAAAGTCTGGAAATAGAGCGCTATAATTTTAATTTATACCAGTTGGAAATAATGCGTAAAGCAAAATTTGTACGCATCGATGACCTAAGTACACCGATTGATATTTCACGTCTTAAGGGTTTCAAACCGCTGCCGGCCAATCGCCCGTTCAACCCGCTTCTGGTTACGCCTAATATTAATATTGAACTGAATAATTTTAGTGAAACTTATGAGCAGTTGATGTGGATTCCCAACAATGAAGAATTCGCGGATAAATTTTATCTTGATTGTAAAGATCTGTTTATTGCTTCAGGATACAGTGAATCGACAATTGTGAACAATATCATTGTCCAGCTTCTATTATTGAATGGCTATATCGCTGTGGAAGATTTATCGCGGGGGAAATTGACCGAAAAAGCGAATCGTGAAACCATCGCTGCAGCAAAATATGCAGCCGTGAAAAAATACAGGGAATCGATTGACATAAAACCAGAATAAGTAATAAAAAGAAAAAGGGACGAAATCGTATCTTCCGTCCCTCTAAATCTATATCAAAGTCATAAGGTCCAAACCGCTGACTTTATTGTTGAATAATGAAATATCTCTTCCTTAACATCCTATCAATCGTGAGATGACCAGGCGTTGAATCTCACTGGTTCCTTCACCGATATCGAGTAGTTTCTGATCACGGTAAAAACGGGCGATTCCGTATTCCTCCATCAATCCGTACCCCCCAAATAACTGAATCGCTTGATTGACGACACGGCCCATCAATTCCGAACAATATAATTTTGACATCGCCGCTTCCTTACGAAACGGCTTACCAGAATCCTTCAACCAGCAGGCCCGGTACAGCAAGGCTCTGGCTGCTTCTATTTCTGTGGCCATGTCGGCCAGTTTGAAGGCACTGACCTGGAATTTAATGATCGGTTTACCGAATTGTTCTCGTTCCTTTGCGTACTTTAAAGCCCGCTCATAAGCGCCCTGAGCCCCCCCCAGCCCCATCGCCGCTATCGATAAGCGGCCATTATCCAAGGCATGTAACATTTGATGGAATCCTTCTCCCCGGTTACCAAGAAGATTTTCCGAGGGAACATGCACATCATCAAAATACAACTCGGAGGTATTTGATGATCGCCATACCATTTTATTTTTCATGATTTTGGCTTCAAAGCCCGGTGTGTTATTTTCGACCAGAATACAGGAATATTCTTTTCCGCCATTGGTATGACTACCGGTAATGGCCTGAACTGTAGATCCCCAGGTCATTTCCGTTGAAGCATTGGTGATAAATATTTTACTGCCATTGATGATCCATTCATTATCAGTTAATTTGGCCGTGGTTTTTGTACCGCCTGCATCCGAACCGGCATTGGGCTCGGTTAAACCAAATCCCCATAATTTCTTTCCCGTACATAAATCCGGCAAATATTTCTTTTTCTGTTCCTCATTACCAAAATTGTTAATCGGTCCGATACCCAGTGAATTTCCGGCGGCAATGGTTGCTGCCTGGGAAGCATCAATCCGGGCCAGTTCTTCAACAGCAATAATATAAGAGAAATCATCCATGCCCATGCCCCCGTAGTCCGGGGAGACGGTGATGCCAAAAAGGCCAAGTTCTCCCATTTTACGGGTTAAATCGGATGAAAAAATCTCTTTCCTGTCTAACTCCTCAATAACCGGTTCGATTTCCTTCTCTGCAAAATCGCGGACAGTGTTTTTAAGTAATTTCTGTTCTGTAGTTAATTCCAGATCCATTAAACCTCTCCTAAAAATATAAAATATGTTATTGTAGCAATGTTATAAAATAACAAATAACAAATATCAAATAATTTCAAATCACAATTTTTAATATAGCTAAGAATCTTCAGTGGGTATCTCCTCATTGGTATCCAGAAGTTTTACGGATTTTGAGACAGGTAATTCCTGCACGTCTTTGAGTTTGCGTTCGATGGCCCGGGATCTGATTCCGGCAGTTTCAACCACGTCTGTGGCTTCATATAGCTTTTTCTTCGTTTTTTCAAGAACGGCACCAAACTTGCCGAACTCCGTCTTCACCGCGCTTAGAATTTCCCATACTTGAGAGGATCGTTTTTCGATGGCCAGCGTACGGAATCCCATTTGCAGGCTGCTCAGCAGGGCAGAGAGTGTGGTTGGCCCGGTCACCGTTACGCGATACTCCCGCTGCAGTGATTCAAACAGTTCACTATCGCGTAATACTTCCGCATACAAGCCTTCAATCGGTAAGAACATAATCGCAAAATCAGTCGTGTGTGGCGGATCAATATATTTTTCCTTGATATTCCTGGCGAATAATTTGATTTTTCGCGACAGCTCTTTTCGAGATATTTCAATTCGTGCAGGATCAGCCTCGTCATGCGCATCCATTAAAGCTTGATAATCCTGCGTCGGAAATTTTGAATCCAGCGGTAACCAGATCTCCTTCTCAGTGTCATTTTTTCCGGGTAAACGGATCGCGAATTCAACAAATTCATCACTGTCTGGTTTGGTTTTAACATTTTTGTCATATTGAGCGGGGGTGAGTAATTGTTCTAAAATGTTCTCCAGCTGATACTCGCCCAACACACCTTTGGTTTTGACGTTGGAAAGTACTCTTTTCAGATCTCCCACACCGGTGGCCAGGGTCTGCATTTCTCCCAACCCTTTTTGAACTTTTTCCAGACTTTCACTAACGATTTTGAAAGATTCACCCAGGCGGTGTTCCAAAGTTTTGTGTAATTTTTCATCAACGGTTTCGCGCATCTTTTCCAATTTTTGACTATTGTCTTCCTGGAGCATCTGTAGTTTTGATTCAACGGTCTCCCGGATTTTTTCAAGTTTTTCGCTGGTTGATTTGTTGAAATCCTGAACATTGGAAGCAAAAGTTTTTGAAAATGTACCGAGTGAATTGGTTAACTCTTCCCGGTTTTCTTTTGCTATTTTGCCTGACTCTTCTCTGTTTCTCTGAAAATCATCCCCGATGGATTTATCCACCTTTTCCAGACTTTTATCAAAAAGATTTATCGCCTTACTGATATCAGTTAGAGATTGTGACACATTCTGACCGGATTTTTTATACGTCAGCCAGATATTGACGAAAAGGAGAACAATCAACACAGCAAGTAAAATTTCAATCACATCTGCATCCTTTATATAATAATTATAAAATTTTCTTTGATACTTATGAAGCCTACACCGCTAATCACCTGCTTTGGATAAATGACCCACCCCGTCTCGCTTCCTGGGGGAGGGTCAGATGTGAATAATTGTTTGCAGCCTTGGCCCGTGCAATGAATTTAACATTTCATACAACGAATTACCAAATGGATAATCCCCATCTATACTGTTGGCCAGGTCTTTTCCCTGCAAATCTAAAATCATATCAGGATTTGAACCGGCTGATGTTAATATGATGTTTATTAATTTTATATCCGATAATTCTTTCCGTTGTACCCAATAATCTGGCTGCTTTTGTTTGATTCCCATTGGTTGTTTTCAAAGCATCAATAATCAGTTCTTTCTCATAAGCTGAAACAGCATCATCCAGGGTTAAATGGGGAATCGTGTCGCTGCTTTCCGCCGTCTGAAGCGTTGGTGGAAGATGATAACTGTGGATGACCTGATCCTGGCACAGCAATACCGCTCGTTCGATACAATTCTCCAGCTCCCGGACATTTCCCGGCCAGTGGTAACGCATAAACATATCGATAGCCGGTGTTGAGATACGCCGGACCGATTTACCCAGTTGGCGGGCATATTTAAGCATAAAATGATCTGCCAGAAGTAGAATATCGGTTTTTCTTTCTCTCAGCGGCGGCAGAATGATAGAAAAGACGTTTAACCGATAATACAGGTCTTCCCTGAATTTACCTTCTTTCATCAGATTTTCCAGATTGGCGTTCGTGGCAGTGATCAACCGGGTGTCAACTTTCAGAGTCTCCGTACCTCCAACCCGCTCAAATTCCCGTTCTTGTAAAACCCTTAATAGTTTAACCTGGGTCATCAAACTTAAGTCACCGATCTCATCTAAAAAGATGGTACCGCCATCGGCTATCTCAAACCGGCCTTTTTTTCTGGCAATAGCGCCGGTAAAAGCCCCTTTCTCATATCCAAAAAAATCAGATTCAATGAGAGTTTCCGGGATAGCGGCACAATTTACAGTGATCAGTTGTTTTTCCTTGCGGTGTGAATTGTAATGAATGGATTTTGCGATCAGCTCTTTTCCTGTACCCGATTCTCCGCGAATCAGTACCGTGGTGTTAGAGGCAGCGACCTGGAGAACCATCTTGTAAACTTCACGCATCGCATGGCTGTTTCCAATAATGTTTCGGAGACTGTGTTCCTCCTGCAGTTTTTGTTTCAGAAGAACATTTTCACTTCGCAAATTTTGGCGTTCAAGATCTATTTCGCGTCTTAAGCGAATTTGTTGTAATAAAGCAGAAGCGACAAGTGTTAGAAATTTTTTAACACTTTCGTAATCTCTTTTCAGACTAAAGGTTAAATTAACTACTAATACGCCCAGGGTTTTATACTCAGAAATGATTGGAACCCCGATGAATGTTTGTTCGCGATCACGATCCGGATTCCAGGAACTCAACCGGTTTAGAAACAGGGGTTCTTTGCTCACCTGGGGTACAACAATCGGTTTTCCGGTTTCTGCAATACGCCCCGTTAATCCCTCTCCCGGTTTATAGATTAGTTTGGCAATATTTTCCCTATATCCTATCGACGCGGTCATTTTGAATAAGTTGTCTTCCTCATCTAACAAAAAGATAGCGCCCGATTTAATATGATATGAATTCCGCAAAATTTGCAGGGTTCTCGCCAGGGACTCATTTAAATCCAGTGTACCACTAACCGCTTTATTGATATCTACAAGGATCGATAATTTAACCGCCAATGAATCCGACCGGCCGGTCTTTTTTAATTCTGTACCTTCAGGCATAACAGGTTCTCTCTTGAAGTAATAAGTTAATAAAATATTAATGGTTTTCAATCAAATGATAATTCGCAATGATGCCCTTATCGTCACTGCGATTCCCGATTTATCGGGAAGAAGCAGTCTCAAATATCCAATTTTTGTTTAAACCGGATAATCATAATCAAACATATAAACTCAATAACCTGGTATTCCCACCGTTTTATCCTACAATATTGTAGTAATGTATATATAATACTACAATATTGCAATAATCCTTAAAGACTTTCTTCGGTTTGTCAGATTATCTACGGATGTAACTGCTCCAAATGGATAATGAAAATTCGGAGTATTTTATACTCCCGTTATTTTATGAAGTATCTATGTACTGTTTTATGTAGTTCCGTTGATGATTTATTTGCAAAGCAGCAGGAACTACATATTTGTTATATATAAAAATTAATCCTACAAAATTGTGGCAATATTTTATCAAATGTTAAAATGAAAATTATATAACCCACTGTTATTTAATAAGTTAGTTAAAATCTCAAATTCCTGGCATGTCAATTGCATATGCATTTATTGTGCCGGATGTTCCGGGCAGACGGCTATTATTTAAAGATGAATCTATAGAAGGAAAATATTTATGTCTGCAGACTTATTTATACCTAAGCATTACCGACCGCTGCAAAATTTACACGAGACAGAAAGAGCTATCCGCAAAATCAAAGAATTTTTTCAGATAAATTTGTCTTTGGAGTTGAGTTTAACGCGGGTTACGGCGCCATTGTATGTTAAATCAGGTACCGGTATTAATGACAACTTAAACGGTGTTGAACGGCCGGTTTCTTTTAAAATAAAAGCAATGGATGAAACAGAGGCAGAAATTGTGCAATCACTGGCAAAGTGGAAGCGAATGATGCTCTCGGATTATCAATTCAGATATGGTGAGGGACTTTATACGGATATGAATGCTATCCGTCCCGACGAAGTGCTTGATAACCTGCATTCTTTATATGTGGATCAGTGGGATTGGGAAATGGTCATTTCTGAAAATGACCGACAGTTGGATTTTTTAAAGAAAATTGTAAAAAAAATCTATGATGTTATCCGGCGTACCGAATTATATATCGCCCAGGAATACAACAGCATTCAGCCGATTCTTCCCGATGAAATCAAATTTGTACATACGGAAGATTTGGAAGAACAATATCCAGATTTGAAACCGGCTGAGAGAGAAACTGAAGTCTGTAAGGAGCATGGTGCTGCATTTATCCTCGGTATAGGGGGAAATCTGAAAAATGGCAATCCGCATGAAGGTCGGGCGCCGGATTATGATGATTGGTCAACTCCGACGGATGGAGAGCGCAAGGGATTGAATGGCGATATTGTTGTTTACAATCCTCTGTTTGAAAGGGCTTATGAATTGTCTTCCATGGGAATCCGGGTGGATGCTGCTGCTCTTATCCGCCAACTGGAAATTACCGGTACGATTGATCGCCGGGACCTGTATTTTCATAAACGACTTCTGGGGGGGGAACTGCCGCTGTCAGTGGGTGGTGGAATCGGCCAATCTAGACTGTGCATGTTTTATCTGCGTAAAGCACATATCGGTGAAATACAGTCCAGTATCTGGCCTGAGGATATGATCGAGAAATGCAGGGAAAATAATATTATTTTATTATAATGATAAGTAACAAATAAGCTGATCTATTCATACCGCAGCCGTTGGCTTCAAACAAAGATATTCATCAGTTTGATCAAATTCTAAAAATTTCTCGCCCGTCTGCGCCGGGCAGGTCGCTGCGTCGTCGCTGAGAAATAAATTATCCAGGTTAGTAAAATTTTTGCTCAAATAACAAACCATAGTAATTGATAAAAAAAAAGGAAATAACAATGTCAATTAATTCACAGGGTTCTCATAAGAGACAGGAAATACTTCTCAAAATTGCTTTTAACGGGGGTTCCTCAGTAAATGATTTGAAACAAAACGGAGCGAGCGATTTCGGTATAAATACCTTTAATGATAAGGTCATGCGGGAACGCCTACCCAAAGATGCCTACAGAAAGTTAAGGGATACGATAAGAACAGGCGAAAAACTGGATATGAGTATTGCTAATACCGTAGCTCATGCGATGAAGGAATGGGCGATTAGTAAAGGTATCACTCATTTTACGCACTGGTTTCAACCCCAAACCGGTCTGACGGCAGAAAAACATGATGCTTTTTTAGAGCTGGATGAAGGTGAAGTGATTGAACGTTTTCAAGGTGATAAACTGGTGCAGGGTGAGCCGGATGCATCTTCTTTTCCCAGTGGCGGATCACGTACCACATTCGAAGCCCGTGGTTATACCATGTGGGATCCATCCAGTCCGGCGTTTATTGTCGAAGGACCGAAAGGCGGCATTTTATGTATTCCTTCGGTCTTTATCAGTTATACGGGCGAAGCTCTGGATAAAAAGACACCCTTGCTGCGTTCGATGAAAGCCCTCTCAGATTCTGCTCTGAAAGTATTACATCTGTTTGGAAATACATCCGCTTCCAGAGTGGTAGCCACCATCGGAACAGAACAGGAATACTTCTTAATTGACAAAGCTTTTTATTTGCTCAGACCGGATTTGCAGATTACCGGTAGAACATTACAGGGAGCCCAGCCGCCCAAAGGGCAGCAATTAGACGATCACTATTTCGGTTCCATTAAAGAGCGGGTTTTAGCCTTTATGCAGGATGCTGAGACTGAATTATACAAATTAGGGGTTCCGGCAAAAACACGTCATAATGAGGTGGCTCCGCATCAGTTTGAAATTGCGCCTATTTTTGCCGAAGCTAATGTGGGATCTGATCGCAACCAGTTGATCATGGAGGTGTTAAAAAAAGTCGCCAACCGCCGTGGTCTGGCCTTGCTCCTGCATGAGAAGCCTTTTGCCGGAATCAACGGTAGCGGCAAACATAATAACTGGTCGATGTCCGATTCAGATGGAAATAATCTTCTCGATCCCGGTGCAACACCCGAACAGAACCTCCAATTTCTTATTTTTCTGGTCTCTGTTTTAAGAGCCGTCTATCACTATGGGGGATTATTGCGCATGTCAATCGCCTCTGCCGGGAATGACCACCGCTTAGGGGCAAATGAGGCTCCCCCGGCTATTATTTCACTGTTTCTTGGAGAACGACTGTGCACGGTTCTTGATGATATAGAGGAGGGAAGAAAAACGAAAAAAGCGGAAGATTACCTTATCGATCTGGGATTGAGCAATCTTCCTTCAATTCTAAGAGACAATACTGACCGAAACCGTACATCACCGTTTGCCTTCACCGGTGAAAAGTTTGAGTTCCGGGCTCTTGGCTCTGCTTCTTCTGTTTCTCTGGCCAATACTGTTTTATCGGCGGCGGTAGCCGAATCGATAGATGTATTGATCGAAGACATTAATAAAGAAATTTCGAGTGGTGTAGAACTTGATGCGGCTGTATTAAAAGTGCTGCAGAAATTTATTAAAGAAACAAAACCTATCCGTTTTGAAGGTAATAACTATAGTAAAGAATGGGAAGAAGAAGCAGAACGCAGAGGATTGCCGAATATAAAGAAAACCGGTTACGCATTGGATTCTTTAGTCGACAAAGAAAATATCCATTTGCTCTTATCAAAGGGATGTTTTAAAACAAAAGAAGAAATTGAAAATCGTTATAATACGAAATTGGAACAGTATATCACAACGTTGGAAATTGAGGTGCAAACCTTTACGGATTTGATAAATACTTATATTATTCCTGTAGCCATTTCCTACCAGGAGCAGCTTCTTGGCGTTGTTAAAGGTATGAAGGAGTTGTCGGATATCTTTCCGGCAGATACATTGAAAGAAGAAATAAAAATACTCCAATCCGTGAGCGAAAAGATCGTTAAACTGAAGAAAGGTTGTGCCGAACTTGAGGCGAAACTTAAGGAAGTGGAAAAGTTGGATTCTTTGTCTAAAGCAGCCAAGTTTTTTTCTGATCACATTGCCGATTTGCTGGAGGATATACGTATTCCAGCCGACGAATTGGAAAAAATAGTACCGGATGCACTATGGCCATTGCCCAAATACTCGGAGATGTTATTTATCATGTAGAATTAAATGGATGATAATCTTTATTTAGAAATACCGGTTTTCATATGGCTGTAAATGTTTATTGGAAAGAAGTGATAATACGATAATTCGATTTAATCAGGAATAGATTTGCAGCCAGTCTTCCGAAAATATAGGCCATCGCTGCTGCAACGGCCCCGACAATAGGCAAATGAATAGTTGTAAAGTAAAGAACAAGAATAATGATGAGAACTTCCAGGGCGGTTGCAGCAGTGAGTGGACTGGTCTTCCTGGCGATGACCAGTAGCGATCGTTGAAGAGAAAGAATAACCGTGAAACCGGGCATCAATACCATGATCTGTAGTGGTAAAATGGCAAAATCAGTCAATTCTTTCGATAGTCCGGAGATGTAACCGAACCATAGATTTGATAATGGTGTGAAAGCGATAATACCAAGTATGGTGGTTACACTCAGGGCAAGGATTAAACCAAAATTTTTCACCTCCTCGAAACCTTCCCATTTTTTACCAATCAGGGCAATGCCCACCTCCTGATAAGATAGTCCAATACCGCGAAATATGAAAACCAGGGAATTGATCACAGGAAGAACCGCCAGAGATTCTAAAGGCATCCTGCTATGGCCGATAAAAAAAGTGACCATAGGATGTACACCGAGGGCTAATAAGGAAGTCAACGCCAGGGGATAATAGAAATTGTAAATCTGGCGATAATTAAGGGTTTGCTCCTCTAAAGTTGCCAGCAATGATTTAACGGTTCTAAAGACCATTAACCGGCTTACCAGCGCCTCTATGATAACGCCGACGGTAAGAGCGATGGCGCCAACGATCACTCCCGGCAGATCGGCATAAAAATATAAAAGTAAGGCAGTAACAGAAATTGATAACATTCGTGTGATGGTACCATAGGCCACACGGCGAGTCAAATGGTGCCGGATTAAAATTCCTTGATAAAACCGTCGATAACCGATCGCACTCGGCCATGGCAGCAATAGTAATGTTGCCCAATGGGTCAAACGGGAAACTTCCTCCGGTAAACCAATCAGCTCCAATGTAATAAAATTGAAAATTGATGGAATTAATAATACGAGCATGATCAGGGTGATCAGTCCATTCAGAAAATAAGTGAAATTTCTCAATTTTATAAAGGAAGAACGGTTCTCAACCAGAGCCGTCGAGGCGCTCATGATCATGATTACCGGTGCTTCGATGATTAAGGCAAAGGAAAAAGCCACCCCCCAGGCGGCAAGATTATATATTGGCTCAGCCAGACGGGCAATAATAGCCGTCAGGAAAGGACCCTCAAATGCCATCATAAGCCAGGTAGCAGCCAGGGGTACCCAGAAAAAAAATATTTTATTTTTAGATAAGTTGGAATACATCACTCATGCCTGCCAATACACACATGCATTTCTGCAATTTTAACATAGAATAAGAAAGATTTGCACTTTCCCGCCATTGTGGCGTATATATATGCCAACATAACATAACATCATTTGATTATATGCCAGGCAAAGAAATCTATATAACATAATGATAATTATATAGTTAAACAAATAATTTATAGATTGGCACGTGGATTGTAACGATTATAAATGAATGGTTGAAAAAGTTAAATTTAAAGTAAAAGTAAATTAAAATACATAAGGAGGTCACAATGAATTTAGTAAAATTGAACCCGGCAAGAAGTTTATATAACTGGGGGGATAATCTTTTTGAAGATTTTTTAAACAATGATCGTTTACTGAGTCATACCCGTGATGGTTGGTGTCCTGCAGTGGATATCACTGAAGATGATGATAAGTATCATGTTCGGATGGAATTACCCGGTGTGATAAAAGACGATGTTAAGATTTCTTTTACGGAAGATGTTTTGCATGTAAGCGGTGAGAAGAAAAGTGAGATAAATGAAGAACAAAAAAATTATCACCATTACGAACGCAGATACGGAAAATTCGAACGTGCATTCAGAATTCACTCGGATGTAATTGATGATAAAATTGAAGCTACATTTAAAGATGGTGTCCTGAATATTGAACTTCCGAAAGCCGAAATTGCCAAGCCGAAACTGATTGAAGTAAAAGTTAAATAAATCGGACGGTCATGTTATAAAAGCAAGTCTGGCTTCAGGCTTGCTTTTTTTTTATCAATTTTTACTTCACCAATTTTAAAAGCGCCTTAAATTCCTCCGTACCGGCCTTTTCACATAGCTCAAAAAGAACCGACTCATAGCCGGTTATAAGAGCCCGTTCCTGATCCATTCGCTTTAAAGCTATTCTTTTATCACTTTTTTTCCGTGAGGAAACGCAATCGTCGATAACAAGGGGTTGATATCCCAGCTCGATTAAATCGATAGTTGTTTGAAGAATAGAGACATGGGCTTCGATACCGCAAATGATGATCACTCGTTTTCCGGTATCGCTCAAGCTTTTGCGAAATGTATCATTATGACAACAACTAAATGAGATTTTTTCGATAGGATCAAAATCAGTAATTATTTTGCTGATTTGTTTGAGGGTAAGCCCAAGTCCTTTTCGATATTGCTCGGTGACCACAATCGGAATATTTAATAGAGACAGACCGGATAACAGTATTTTGCAGTTCTTTTCAAGTTTATGATGATTATACATATGTGGAAATAAATTTTCCTGCATATCGATAACAAGACAAGCGGTATTTTCTATAGATGCGCGCAATATTTTCTCCTGGTTCTCCTTGTAAAATAAAAGTATGTACGGTTCATGGATGCAATATCCCGTCCCAAACAATAATCATAATCGGAAGGTTTTCAAGATAGTTGACCTGCCAGATAGTATAGATAATGAAAAAGAAAGGTATATTTATTCCTATTTCTGTATTTATTATATACTTGTCACGCTTTTATTTTGTATTTTTGAACATGAGTTACGCTCTAAATTGTCAGATGAAAAAACTCTTCCCCAAATCTGCGTCTAGGACGCATCTTCGACCTATCGGTCTTCAGGACAGGTGCCGGGTACAAAGAAAGCAAAAAGGTCGTAAAGAATATTCATATAAAGATATTATGGAGTGATTTTTAGGAGATCACAGAGAAGGGTAAAATATCAGGATAATTTAAACCGATAAAATAAAATAGGAATAGCTCAATGATTGAAATTATCGATGAGGTTGTAGATAGAGACGTGCGCGAAAAAACCGCCCGGCGGTTTGCTGAAAAGAAAATTATCCTGCCCACCTTTGAGCAATTAAAAAATCCACAATCAATCCCGGAAAAAATAAAAGAGCAATTGCGATCGAAAGGTTTATGGGATTTACATCCTTTGAATCTTTTTCGCATCAATTGGAAAAATGAACCAACGGACAAGGGTGGGCTTTTTTCTGGTGTTAATGCGCTGGAAATGCCCAAAGCATTGACCGGGGTCAAGGCCCGGATTCTGGTTTTAGTTGGGAAATGGTTTCCAACAGGAGCACATAAAGTAGGCGCTGCCTATGGATGCCTGGCCCCAAGGATCATAACCGGTAGGTTTGATCCGACCTATCATAAAGCCGTTTGGCCTTCGACCGGGAATTATTGTCGTGGTGGAGCTTTCGATTCTTATTTAATGGGATGTCAGGCGGTGGCAATTTTACCGGAAGAAATGAGTAGGGAAAGATTTGACTGGTTAACTGATATCGGTGCGGAAATTATTAAAACCCCTGGTTGTGAGTCGAATGTGAAGGAAATTTACGATAAATGCTGGGAAATTCGGGCCACACGAAAAGATGCGGTTATTTTTAATCAATTTGATGAATTTGGTAACGGTGTATGGCACTATGCTGTTACCGGTGCAGCTATCAAGGAGGTTTTTGATAAGTTCAAAGACGAAAAAAGTAATTTGGCAGCTTATGTTACAGCAACAGGTTCGGCAGGGACCATTGCTGCCGGAGATTATTTGCGCACCGTTTTCCCTGGAATTAAAGTTGTCGCTTCCGAAGCTCTGCAGTGCCCAACGTTGTTGATGAATGGATTTGGCGGACACCGCATTGAAGGGATTGGAGATAAACATGTTCCCTGGATCCATAACGTGAAAAACACCGATGTTATTACCGCAATCGATGATGAAAATTGTATGAATCTTTTCCGGCTGTTTAATGAGAATACAGGTACTGATTATTTAAAAGCAGAGGGCTTACCGGAGGCGTTGGTTAACAATCTACCGCTGATAGGGATCTCAGGTATCGCTAATATCCTCTCATCTATTAAAATTGCCAAATATTTCGAATTGAATTCGGATGATATTATTATCACAGTGGCAACTGATTCGGCAGAATTGTATCGTTCACGCTTAAATGAATTAAATGAAAAATTGGGTCCCTATTCTTTGCTTCAGGCGGGTAAAGACCTGGAGAGATATCTGTATGGCAGTGCTACGGATTATATGAAAGAATTAACCTATACGAAGAAAAAAACGATCCATAACCTGAAATACTATACCTGGGTAGAACAGCAGCAAAAAGAAGTGAACGATCTTAATCAATTATGGGATGACAGAGAACTTTGGACCCGGATATTCCACCAGTATAAAGTGTGGGATCAGTTGATTATGGAATTTAATGAGATGACTGGTTTATTAAAAAACTTGCACTGATTTAAATCGGCACTGGTCTGTCTCTTATATGCTCTGTATATAATCAAAGTTCGAATTTAATCTGAACTATTCATAAACCACGAAGGACTCGAAGAACACGAAGATAATTTTATTGAATTTAAAAATAACTAATGATGTCTTCGATCCCGTATGTAACTAGTAGATTGCTTCGCTAACGCTCGCAATGACGATAGTGGCACTGTCATTCGTGAACTTCGTGTCCTTCGTGGTTCACCCCTTTGAATATTGCTTTTACCGGTACTATATTTTTAGATAGATCTTATCAAACAGCGTGGTGTTAATTGATGCTGCTTAAATGTTTGTTCATCTTTGTTCACTATTTTCTTACCTCAATGGCTACATCATCAATGCAGGAGGAAGCGAATATTCTGTTCAGGGAAGATTTTTCTGATCTAGAACATTGGGAAACCTTTTATTTCTCGGGAAAGAAAAAAGCGACCGAATATACCATCAGGTCTGATAGCAATGCTACTTACCTGGAAATGATCAGCCGGTCTGCCGCTTCCGGAATCATTTTCCGGGAGCGATGTAAACGCTTCCATTGATTATATCGAATTAAGGAAAAAATAAGGATGTTTACAGATGGATTCTTTTAAGGCGGAGGCTGTTTAAAACCACAGAAACGCTACTGAAAGCCATTGCCAGAGCAGCCAGAACCGGATGAAGACTGCGTAAAAAATCGGGTACAATGGAGAAAGGGTATAAAACCCCGGCAGCAACCGGGATTAAAATAAGATTATAAATAAAAGCCCAGAATAAATTCTGTTTAATAATTGTCATCGTGGATTTGCTTAACTGAAGTGCTTTTAAAATACCCTGCAGATCAGGTCGCACCAGTGTAATATCAGAAGCTTCCATTGCCACATCGGTACCGGATCCGATGGCAAATCCGATATTGGCCCGGGCCAGAGCCGGCGCATCGTTAATACCATCACCAATCATCCCCACCAGGCCCTTTGTTTTGTTTTGAAAATCTTTTATAAGTTTTGATTTATCCTGAGGTAAAACACCAGAGATAAATTCTGAAACGCCAACTTGACCGGCTATTGTCCGTGAGACTCTTTCATTATCTCCGCTGATAATCGTTGATTGAATCTTCCTTTTTTTCAGCGCAGCTATTACTCCGGCAGCCTCTTCACGGATCGTATCTGCTATCGCGATCAAACCGATCACCTGGCTATCCACAGATATCCAGATAACCGTTTTTGCCTCTTCTTCCAGGTTCCCCGCTTCAGATGATAACCCTTGCATATCCGAACCATTCTCTATCATAAATTTTTCATTACCAACCAGTATCAAACGGTTCTCAAATTTTGCTTTTACTCCTTTTCCGGGATACGCGTAAAAGTCTTGTGGATCCGTGAGGGGGAGAGCCTTATCTTTGGCTTTTTTGACGACAGCTGCTGCCAATGGGTGTTCGGAGGCGCGTTCGATGGAGGCAGCTATTCTCAAAATTTGATCAGAATTATTGAGATCACCAGGCCCGGCAGGGTCGGAAGATGCTGCCGGTATAATATCGACAACAACCGGCCGGCCATAGGTGATTGTTCCGGTTTTGTCAAATACAAGATGTTTTAGATGCTGTGCCTGTTCAAGTGTTTCACCATTTTTAAAAAGAATGCCATGAGAAGCACCCAGTCCGGTTCCAACCATTACAGCGGTCGGCGTGGCTAATCCGAGCGCACAGGGACAGGCAATAACCAGTACCGCTGTAAATCTAAGCAGAGCCGGTGTTACTCCATTACCAGTTATTAACCAGATAATGAATACAATGATGGCAATGCCTATTACCGCGGGAACGAAATAACCGGCCACCTGATCGGCAATCCTTTGAATCGGTGGTTTACTACCCTGGGCCTGTTGAACAAGTTTGATTATTTGTGCCAGAACAGTATCCCGACCAACTTTTAATGCCCGGATTGTCAGCGAACCATGGAGATTGATGGTGGCACCGACGACTGAATCTCCGACCACTTTTTCAACCGGGATGCTTTCTCCGGTGAGTATACTCTCATCCACACCGGAGTACCCTTTGACAATTTCACCATCAACCGGTATTTTTTCACCCGGTTTGACCAGCAGAAGATCTCCCACGTTAACCGCTTCGATGGGAATATCCCGGTCACCGTCCGGGCCGGTCAGATGTGCTGTCTTTGGCCGCAGACCGATTAGTTTTTTTAAAGCGCTTCCCGTTTTTCCCTTCGCACGCACCTCGAGTAATTTACCCAGTTTAATAAGTGTAATAATCATGGCTGCCGTCTCAAAGTAGACATGTTCGCCAAGACTATCGATACCTGCCGATAAAAAAAATGTTACAAATACACTGAAAAAATAAGCCACCGAGGAACCCATCGCCACTAAAACATCCATATTGGCTGATTTATTGCGCAAAGATTTATATCCCTGGATATAATAATCAGAACCTACATAAAATTGAACCGGTGATGCAAGAATAAGCATTAACCAGGGTGCCCACCATTGATAAGCCCAGTCACCAAGTAACTGAAAATCGCGGGACATGCTGAAAAGAAATAAGGGAAGTGTAAAGACAACACCGGTCCAAAATCGATGGGTTTGTTTTCGGATTTCCTTCTCACGAGAAACATCTATCGCCTCCTCGGCTGTTAATCCGGGCTGTTCTGTTTGGGCGACCCCATAACCCGCTTTTTCAATCCCTTCGACAATCGCCTTCCGGTTTATGACGGTTGGAATAAAACTGATCTGAACATTCTCATTGGCATAATTGGCTGATACCTCTAATATACCCTCCTGTTTTTTAAGCACCCGTTCGATAGTCGCCGAACAATTGGCGCAGGTCATACCGGTGACCGGTAAATTTAGAGATTCTGTGGTTATTTTATGCATTTTGATATATAATCTGATCTATTCACTAACCACGAAGTGCACGAAGAACACGAAGTTTTTTTGGGAACTTATTATAATAATAGAGTTGACTTCGCTTTAGATAAAAGAATAGTAAATATAAGATCTTCGTGACCTTCGTGGTATTTATTTTATATATTCGTTCTTTTTTTAAACAGCCAGAGGCCTTCGCTCGCACGAAGGGCGAGCACTGGGCTCTTCGAGGTCCTGGTTTGGACCACAATTATTCCTCAGGCGGGTAGTTTATTTCTTCTAATAATGATTTTATATTTTGCCATTTTTGGGGTTCGTCCCAGGCAATTTCCACCATTTTACTTTCTTCATCGGCTTTAACCGAAAGGACATGGTCAAGCATGCTGACTTCGGTTTCAATGGTTCGGACACAATGCCCGCAGCTGATATTGGGAACTTTTATTGTTTTCTCCTGCATATATTTTTATCCTCCTTTTATTGACTGATATTTTATACTGATATACAATCATAATTTGCAATACAATTTCGAAAACTAACCACGAAGATCACGAAGGTATAATTATAACTATAAAAAATCTTCGTGTCCTTCGCGTGCTTCGTGGTTTATACAAATATCAGAGTAAAAATGTAATTAGTAAATCAACCATCAATTTTTTAACTGCTCCTATATTCTCAGAACCCATTTAATCGTCCAAATGTTCCTGCAATTCTTTTAAAATATCTGAAAGCGGCGGAGCCGGGAACCATTGCTTCCTGGTGATCTCGTTACAGGAACTTTGATACAGATATGATACCAGTTCGAATAGTCGGGCGGGGAGTTTGGGTGGAGGCGTTGTCACCCGATCTTTCCAGTGGGCACGGTCTTCTTTCTTTGCTTGTTCAACTGCCTGATACCAATCGGATTTTCGATAGTGAATCCGGGCTACCTCTTTACTAACCGGAATATTATTATGGGTAAAACGACATTCATCCGGTGTCCCAAGAACATCAACCAGCATTAACCGCCGTTGCTCATCAAAAGCGAATTCAACTTTTCCATCCTCATTGACCAATCCTGCACGGGAGGCGTGCTCCGTTATTAATGCGTTAATTCTGTATGTTGTTTCTTTTAATTTTTTCAGCTCTGCGTCTGTGAGGGCAGAGATTTCCTGGGCTTCTTTCCAGGAAAGGTAACGATCGGTTATTTCCAGTTTGGTAGATACATCGAGAATGGGTTTTTCGAGAACATCGTTGGGTTGTGGCAAATGAGTCAAACCAATCTCATCTATCAAAAGGCTGCCATCCTCCAGTCTTCTAAAAACACTGGAACCGGCAGGTAGCGAATTTCGGTAAATAATTTCTAAAGGTATCAGTAAATTTGTTAGTTCGGAGTTATAAATTGAATAATCATAATTCCCTGTGCCTGTTGCCGGACTGAGTACTCTCACCAGAGATACTTCCATTGTATCTAAGGGTGTGGAAAGATCGGTCAGGTGTTTCACTGTTCCCCCTTCAAACAGCCCCCGGTAATGTGTGGAGATACCTGTCTCTTCCAATTTTTCAAAGAAATAGGCACTCATCATACAAAGCGCTTTTCCCTTGTTTGTTATCAGATCCGGCATTTCGCCCCAATCAAACACCGAATAACGATCCGAAAAATGAAAATGACCAATCCCCGGAATATCAGCCTGTGCTGACTTTATTACTTTTAAGTCTTTCACACTTCCCATCATTCATCCTTTTTTTGCATTAAATTAAGCGGTTTTGTTTAACAATAATCAGTCCAAAATATACAGATTTATCAATATATGTTTGAAAAAAATTTTCAAAATCTTGAGTGTCCGGTTAAAACTTAAATTATTTTACAGATTATGTACTTTACTCCGTTATAATCAATTAGATTGCTTTCCGCCTCGGATCAGCCGGGGCTGACGCTGACGCTTGCAATGACGATATCGACACCGTCATTGCGAGTCACGAAGAATGAGTAGCCTGCCCGCCCGCTGGCGGGACGAAGCAATCTCTTATAATTATTGATGACTGTCTTTTTTTTTATGGAGTAAAAAAGCTAATTATTTATTTTTAACCGCACATTTATGATTCAAAATGACAAGCAATGGGAATTAATCTACGATTTTCCCGGTTATTGATAGGTTTAAAGACTTTTTTGAAACTTTTCATATTTTCTGAACGTAGAAGACTGGTAAAAGTTAGGAGATTGGAATGATAAAGGATGTCATTATTGGATTAGTTATACTGGCATATGTAGTACCTTTTGCCTATATTATTGTCGCTGATTTGGCGGATGTATATAAAAGATTAGCGAATAGCTTTTCGTTAAAATTAAAACCGGCTCTGATCGTATTGACAAAATCAATCATCGACTAAATAAAGTCGATCTTAATTTCCAGCCTTAAGGAAATATGAGTCATACAGAAACCGAAAATATTGTTTATTTTCGGTTTTTTTTTGTTCTGTTTTAAAATAATATACCGTTGTTGAAACGACTCTCATGGGGGATACCCGTGCCTACCCGCTTAACGTACTCACCCGTCATGACATTGCCGATGAAAAATTCAGGGATATTCATGTCGCCGGTCAGGATGGTCTCACCTGCATCATTGGTAACTATGCCGACAGAAAACTTGAGGAATTGAATTCAACATCAACACGATGGTTTGATTGGTATAATAGTAATCCACAGAGCAGATTTCTGGATTATCCGTGATAGAGGGGATTATTCGTCTGCTATGTTGCATAAAAGCCTCGGTTTCATTTGTGTGATTAAAATTTTAAACATAAAATGTGCGGCATAAGATTCCTTAGGGAGAGGAACTTATGGTTTAAATGTTGGATTGATTACAAATTTGGGTTAATTTATGGTGATTTTCTTAAGGGTTGAGACGGTTGGTAAGGAATAAGCGTGATCGCTGATTTGTTTTTGTAGAAAAAGAATTGTTCAATAATCAGTATCCAGCGGTGTGCACCACGAAGAGCACGGAGGTCTAATAATATCAATTATTTAGATTGTAATTTAAATAAAATTCCTGCTCAAAATTTAATTATGTATATTTTTATTTAACTTCAATAGAAATATCTTCGTGTCCGGAGCCTGTCCTGAAGACCGCTAGGTCGAAGGATCTTCTTCGTGGTTTATAAATAGTTCTAACTTGCTGAAATTAAATATATTAGAGCGAAGATTTTATTATGTCGGATAAAAAAGATGAAATCTATTTCGGGCCGAATACATGGTTGATTGATGAAATGTATCGTCAGTTTCTTGAATCACCAGAATCGGTTGCTGACAGCTGGCGTGATTTTTTTACGGATTATAAACCCGATTCCCTGGTTCCCCCAGTACCGGAAAAAGAGGTAAAAAAAGAAGTAAAAAAAACCGTGAGTCAGGATCTGGGTCTTGATATTGAGCTTCTGCGCGGCTTTGCTGCA
>CAZBBC010000050.1:0-27421 GCA_964489835.1 uncultured Calditrichota bacterium | reverse complement strand
TTGTTATTTTTGATTGCTACTAATGTCTTTATTACTTATTTTTGTTTTTGATTTTTTTAATTAATTTTCTTTAATGATATTATTTAATTTTTTATGTTTTTATTATGTATAACTAATTATATATTTTTGTTAATTTTTTAATCTCATTTCTTGCTTGAAAATTTCTTCAAGTAGAGCATATAATTCAGGATGCTTTTTAGCTAGTAACTTTGGGTGTTCAAAAAAATATTCACTCACAACAGAAAAGAACTCCGCATTATTTGTGCCACCGTAAGGATTAATATCTGATTTATTATTATAAATTTCGTCAATTTTTTTATGGATCATATCTATCCACGGTATTGTATATTGTTTTTCTAATAATAATTTTGGAATACCGTCAATCGTCCCATCTGTTTTATCAATCAAGTGTACAAACTCATGAATTGCAGTGTTCTTTTTATCGGATTGATTTGCAAAGCCAAGTTTTAATGCATGCTTAGAAAGAATCATCATTCCTTGCATATAACCACTTCCTACCATTCCAGCAATTCGTCTGCCTGTACCTTCCGTTTTAAAGTCTTCATTGAATAGTGACGGATACAATAAAACCTCATGTAGGTTTGTATATCTCCACTCACTAAATTTCAATATTGGAATTACAGCACTAGATGCTACTAGGAGTTTATCTGTTATATCAACTTGGGTTTTAATTCCGGTGATTCTGCAATTTAAAAGAAATTCTTGAACTTTATATTCAAACAAACTTTTCTCATCATTGGATAAAGAATTATAGTAAGCTACGTTTTTAATCAGAATAGTTCTCCATTCAGTTGAAAATGGGTCACTCGGTTCAATCCACCCATACTTATTCTGAAAAATTTTTCTGAATAAAAAGAATCCTACAATGGCTATTAAGAGTATGATGTATATGGGATCCATACGGATGATCCTAAATTTGCATATGACATTAGAGTTTAAGGTTTCGTATAACTGCAGTAATAATTTTTACACTTATTTCTTTATTGCGCTTAAACAGAGTTAGCATTAATATTTTCATTTTAGCGTCTAAAATGATTCTAAACGACCTTACCTAAATAAACTTTTGATTCAATACATTCAAAATCGAGTTTAATGGGAAAATTATAAAATAATGAAGAATCACCTCCTAACAAAATTGGTTTTTGATATGACCAATCTAAATCAAATCATCAAACCGTTTTAAAATTTGCACTGTCCCTCCCGTAAATTACATCCGGTTTTATTGAGCGCCTGAACTTGATGACAAAGTACCAGATTAAATACTACAAGAATTCTTTCTTTTTTTGTGAAAGTGGAAATTTTCAATGGAATAAATCAGCAATGCCAGCCAGATAAAACTGAAACCGATAAGTTTTTCAGTATTAAAATTTTCCTGGAACAGGAAAACACCAAGGAGAAACTGAGATGTGGGTGCGATATATTGAATAAATCCCAGGGTACTGTATGGGATTTTCCTTGCACCATAGGCAAACAGAGTTAACGGAATTACCGTAATCAGACCACTGACTGATATCCAGAAATGAAGTTCCAGATCCACCGATGGCAATATCAGAGTGCCCGCATTATTAAGATACAATAAAAGTAGAATTGATGGAATCAGAAGAAGTGATATTTCGGCGGTCAGGCCAATTGTAGCTCCTAATGCAGCAGTTTTTCTGATATACCCATATAGGGCAAATGCCCCTGCCAGGGTTAATGCGATCCAGGGAAACTGTCCATAGCTCAACGTAAGATATAGAACACCGGCCAGGGCCAGGAATAAGGAGATCCATTGGACACGCCGTAAATGTTCATGCAAAAGCAGAACGCCCATAACCACATTCAACAACGGATTGATAAAATATCCCAGGCTGGCATCTATCACATATCCATTGATGACCGACCAGATCCAGACATACCAGTTGGTGGCCAGTAAAAATGCACTGGCAAAATATACCCTATATTTCCAGGGAGATCTGAGCACCTCGCCCAATATTCTGAAATCATTAAGAACAAATAAGACAATGATTAGAAAGGGAACGGACCAGATAACGCGCAAACCAAGAATTTCTAATGCCGGGACATCGGTTACCATCTTCCAGTACAAAGGAGACAGACCCCAAATTAGGTAAGCTGTAAATGCCGCAAGATGTCCTTTATTCATATAATAATTCACATAAGAGTTTCATTGTGTAATAAAGATAACCGCAATTAATTCAGACTTATTTCATGAATACTATTGTTGAGATAAACTTCGTCTCTGCATTCGAGATATGCAAATTACAACATCCAAAATATTATAGACAAGAAAAGCCTAACATTGAGTTATATGACCATCATTTTGATCCCTATGAATCAAATAATATTGCTCAGGAAAAACCGAATATTGTTCATGATCTTTTTCCGTTATTGAATAAAGGGGATACTGGACTATACTCACATAGCTTAGAAAATAATAAAGCGAATTTTTAATTTCTAAATCCCAAATAAATCCTGAACAAAGCCTGATTATTTGCTATCAAATACAGGATTGACTAATTTTTAATGATTTAGTATTTTTAGAATTCAGGGATAAAGTATACTCGCTTCCTGTGACACTTCTGAACGATACATTATGTTAATGAAAAGGAGGAACAATGCCAGTTAAACCATCTGAAAAGGAAGATGCTTATTTTATAAGACAGGAATTTGAACAGCGTAAACAGGTTGAAGAGGCTAAATTGGCCAAACTGGATGCCGAGGAGAAGCAAAAACTTAAAGAATTGCATTACATGCATTGTCCTAAATGTGGCCACAATTTAATTGAAATAGATTATAAAGGAATCGAGGTGGATAAATGTGCCAGTTGTGAAGGTGTCTGGCTGGACGTCGGCGAATTGGAACAGATTTCGAACCTGGAAAAACGCTTTTTGGATAATTGGTTCAAAGCTTTTAGAAAATAAACTAAGCTTTTAGGAAATAAATCTAAAATTCCACTTCTACCATCCCCAAAACTGAATAATACTTTATCTTACTAATTAATTATAAATTTACCTTAAATTAAGAGTTTTTGGTTTTTAAATTTAGGATATTTTAATTTGTATAGGATTTCGAAATTAGTGTCACGCCAGTTGGCGGATCAGCCTATCGGCGTGGCACTAACCTCGAAATTCGCCGGTAGGCAGCCTGCCCGCCTTTTGGCGGGAATCCGCCCTTCGGCGTGATCCGAAACAAATCCCAAATTCTAAGTACCAAATAAATATAGTTCTGAAATTTGGTCATTAAAATTTATTTTTTTTATTGCATTCCTCGTTAAAATTAGTATAATGATAATCTATTATCCTTAAAAGGAGGGATAAATTATGGCTTCTGTAAAATGGATTTTTTTCTTTTTTTTAGTATTGACCAGTTTATGCATGGCTCAAACAAGCGGTTGGGTAAAACAGGAAAGCGGTACTGATGCCCAGCTGAATAAGATTTTCTTTGTTGATACGGAAACAGGTTGGGCTGTCGGAGATAAGGTGATTTTAGGAACAAGCAATGGTGGTGATAGCTGGACTGTTCAGGATACCAGCGATGTATTTTTTCGCTCGGTATTTTTTACTGACATGAACCATGGTTGGGCGATAGGATTTCCGTCTGATTTAACAGAAAGCGTAATCTACCAAACGACTAACGGCGGTTTGCATTGGCAGGTACAGGATAGCACCGAAGAGGACCTATATGATATTTACTTTGCAGATGCCGATACCGGTTTTATTTGTGGGGGAGGTGTAACGAAATCATTAATTTTAAAAACAACTGATGGCGGTACAACATGGGAAATAAATATGGATGATTCCTATGGACCTCTTTGTGATATTCATTTTTCTGATCTTCTGCATGGATGGGCTGTCGGCCAGAAAGGATTAGTGATGATTACAGAAAATTCAGGTGAGATTTGGAATCGCCACTTACCAAATCTTGATGTGGGATATTCTTATATATATGACGTCCAATTTGTTAATCAGGATACCGGGTGGTGTTTAGGAGGTGAATATTTATTCAAATCTACGAATGGTGGAGAAAACTGGGAATTAAAATCTGATCCCAATATTTTGTTATATACTGCACTACATTTTTATAACGCAGAGACTGGTTGGCTCCTTGGTGGTAAAAGTTACTTTTCTACCGATAAAATTTTACATACAGCGGACGGTGGGGCTTCCTGGCAAACCCAGGATAGTGTTCAAACAGATGATATGACTTCAATATTTTTTATTGATGATAAATCCGGTTGGGTGGCCGGTTTTAATGGACTAATATTAAAAACCACCAATGGAGGGATCTCTTCTATCAGTGCAAGTAATAACCCGGTGAGAAAATTTGAACTAAAGCAGAATTATCCTAATCCATTCAATCCAAAAACAATAATTAATTACGAATTACCAATTACGAATTACGTCGAATTGAATGTCTATAACCTTCCTGGTCAGAAGGTAGCGACATTGGTGAATCAAGAACAGACATCCGGTGGATATCAGGTAGTATGGGATGCCAGCGGATTCTCCAGCGGCATCTATTATTATACTCTCAATACTGCTGAAGGGATCGTGTTAACACGTAAAATGGTTTTAATTAAATAGAGTTGCCTCAGAATTTGGTTGGAATTTAGAATTTTGTGCATTGAGTTTATTAAAGCAGGTATTTAAATCCCGCCCTAGGTACACATTCAATATTCCGGTTGAGACGATGCGGTCAAATCGTGTTAAGAGCCCATCTAAGATATTTTTAAAATACCTTTCTCAGAGCATACCCAAATAATGATACAAATATTATTCACCGGGAGAACGTAGATCAGTTTATCTGAAATTTTGCTTATTAGTGCTGCATGCTAACGTTAGCCTTTGTCATTTTATTGGTGATCTAATATTGCTTTTACGTCTGACTTGAGATCTGGAATATTTGACTTTATCATCTGCCACACTTCCTCTGCATCCACGCCAAAATAATCATGGGCAGCGATATTTCTGAATGCTCTAATAGGGTAGTGATTAATTATTGCATAATAGCGTATTATTATATAAAATATTAATCTTATAATTGGAGAAAGGATATCATCATGTTTAGAAGGATAGCCACATTATTCCGCGGATTTTTAAGCCTCTTTATTAGCGGTATCGAAAAGCAAAATCCTCGTGCCCTGATTGAAGCGGAGAAAGAAAACCTGCGTCAGCAAATATCCAGTTTCAACGATAATCTGGCTACCCATGCCGGTTTTATCGAGCGGCTGATGCGTCAGCTAAAGAATCTGGAACAAAAGGAAAAAGAGCTGACAGCGCGGACCGCAGCTAATATAAAGGCCGGAAACCGGGCTATCGCTGGTCAGGTAGCACTCGAATTGCAGACGGTTAAAGCACAATTGGAAGAAAACCGGGAGCAGCTGATTGCCGCTGAAGAAACATACAAAAAACTGGTTAAAACCCGTAATGTAGCTGTTTCCGAGGCTCAAGCCAAGATCGAAAAACTTAAACGGCTGATTTCGGAAACGGAAATGATTGAAGCACAAGCCGAATTGCAGGAAATGGCCAAAGGGGTGATCAGTGGAATCGGCGGGGCTGGAGATACGCTGGCCCGGGTCGAAGAATATCTCAACGAACGCCGCGATAAAGCCGCCGGACGCTCCAGAGTCGCCGCCGGTAGTATCGATACGACAGAAGTGGAAATGAAGGAGGCGGAACAGGCGGCAATGGCTGAACAGGCTCTAGCGGAATTCGAAGTGGCTTATGGTTTTAAAACACCGGTAGCCGAAGAAAGTAAGAGCGAGGAAAAATCAGCCCCGCCAACAAGCGCTGTGAAGGAACTGGGTCCGCAGGATTAGATTCATCATATAAAATACAGAAATCGTCCACGAATTCACGCAAATTTCAGCGAATTACATGAATTAGTTTATCAGAAAGCAGAAAAGCAGAAAGCCGAAAGCATTAAATCGTAGAGAGTGGAAGGAGAGTTGAGAGTTTTCGTGAAATTCGTGGACTGTTTTTTAATCTTTAATCTTTGATCTTCATAAGACCTATAATTTTCAGAGGAGGGTGATATGGCAGAGGAAAAAGTCGGAGCGACTTTTTTAGGTAAATTCGTTGCCGTGGTATTTATCCTGGCCTGCATCGGGGCGGCCGGTTACTTTTTTAAAGACACCATCTTTCCAACAGCCGGCACGAAGCTGGTGGACATGAGCCAGAGACCGCAGGATTATGATGTGGAAGCGGTCGATCCGCAGGGGATCACTACGGTAACCGAGTATTCCTATATTCCGGCCCAAAAATTGCCGCCGGTCAAAGGGGCCAGCAACTATAAATGGGATAGCAAGGCCAAAGTGGTGCAATTCCCGATCAATGTCTGGATTGGATGGTTACCGATTGTCGCGGCCAATAATGGTTTCGCACCTAATGAACAGAGTATCTTTTATAAAAAATACGGGTTCAAAGTAAATCTAAAACTGATTGATGATCCGGTGATCGCCCGTGATGCCTACGCCGCAGGCGAAAGTCATGTGTTTTGGGGCACGCTGGATATGATGGTCTTATTTGCACCGGAGCTGATGAAGGATTCACGCACCGCCCCACGTATATTTCAACAGATTGACTGGTCTAACGGTGGTGACGGTATCGTGGTGCGCGACTATATCTCCGGTGTTCGCGACCTCAAGGGCAGAACAATCGTCTACGCCCAAAATAGCCCGTCGCAATATTTTATCAACAATCTCTTACTCAATGCCGGTCTGCAACCTTCTGAAGTGAAACATAAATTTACGGCTACAGCGTTTGAAGCAGCCGCAGCCTTCGTTGCCGATCCGTCGATCGATGCCTGTGTTTCCTGGGCGCCCGACATCTACAATATCCCGGAAAAAGTCAAAAATACACGCATTCTGACCACGACTAGCGAGGCAAATAAGCTGATTGCCGATGTCTGGGCAGTCCGTGCCGATTTTGCCAAGGACAATCCGCAGATCATCGCCGGGCTGGTTGAAGGTATTTTTGAAGGCATGCGCATACTTAAAAATGATCAGTTAAAAGTCAAAGCTTTTCAATGGATGGCGGAAGGGTATGGTATGACTTTCGACGACGTAAAGGCAATGGCGTTCGATGCCCATGTTACCAATTTTGCCGAAAACAAAGAGTTTTTCCTCAATGCCAATTCGCCATCCAATTTTGAACGCACATGGAAAAACATCACTTTCGTTTATAAAGAACTGGGATTGCTCGGTACCCCGGTGCGTTTTGATGAAGTTATGGATTTCTCTGTACTGAAGAAACTGGATAAACAGGGTAAATTTGCCGATGAAAAGAATGAATATATCACGCAGTTTGTGCCGTCCTCCTATCAGAAGGTATCGGCTGAGAAACCGATCCTTACCCAAACAATCCGCGTCAACTTTTATCCCAATTCAGCGAATATCTATGAGCCCCAGCATGATGAATTGGGTTCGCCGATAAAAAATACGTTGTACGATCCCAACGTCGATGCCACTATGGAGAAAGTGGCGCGTCTGTCCGGCCAATATGAGCGGGCACTGGTGGCCATCATCGGTCATACAGACAATTCGATGCGCGGACAAATACCGCGCAGTGAAGTGGAAAAATTGTCGATGGACCGGGCCAATTCAGTCAAAAATGCGCTGATTAACAAATATAAATTCGATCCGAATAAATTTGTCGTTGAAGGCAAAGGCTGGGATGAACCGGCCGATCCTGCTGATCCTCAAAATCAGGCGCTAAACAGGCGTGTGGAGATATCGGTCTATCCACCGGAAAAAATGTAAGAATCGATTATTGACGCCGGAATATTTAGGGAAAGCCGCGGAACACTCGTTCAAGTCATCGATATCCGATTAAAAATTTTACTCTGTTCTGTAAGAAGCAGTTGTGTGAAAATAAGGAATCAACCACGGAGTGACATGGAGAAACACGGATTTGATAATAGATTTATTTAAGAATAGTTAAAATTATTTAGAAATGTTTCTATTTTATAATCAATTTTCTATGTAATTCCATGTATTTCCGTGGTAAATAATAGTTTTTACAAAGTCTCTGGTACTTCCGGAGTTTGTAAACGACGCGGAGATCGAAAAACGTGAATAGATTTTTTGACAGAATATTGGGTGTATTTATTACTTCTGGTACAAAGAAAGAGGCGACATCAGGCAAAGCAGATACTGCGCGGGCGGCCGGGCCTTTTCAGGGGTGGTGGACGATCCGTGAGCCACTGAATTTAGCACCGCGCATTATCTACGGTGTTATACCGGTAATTGTCCTGTTGATTTTATGGGCGCTGATGACCCGTGGCAGCCCCGAATCACGGATCATCTCACCACTGATCCTGCCGGCGCCGCTGGAGGTTTTGCTATCGTTTCCGACCCTGTGGTTTGAGGCCGAACTAAGCCGCAGTATTGTCGCAAGTACCTCACGGGTAGTCATCGGATTCCTGATCGGCTTGCTGCTCGCTTTTCCACTTAGTATCCTGATGGGATCATTTAGCAGAATCAAGGCGTTGTTCGAACCGAGCGCTATATTTCTGGCCTACCTGCCGATTCCGGCCCTGGTACCGCTGACGATGAGTCTCTTCGGTATCGACGAGATGCAGAAAGTCATGTTTCTGGCACTGGCCTTTTTCATCTACATGGTACCGTTATTTGTCAAAGCGGTAGAGGATGTCGACAATGTCTACCTGCAGACGGCCTATACAATGGGGGCCTCGCGCTGGGAAACCGTGCGTAAAATACTGCTGCCGATTTCACTTCCGCAGATCATTAATGCCATGCGCCTCGGTTTCGGGGTGGGATGGACATACATTATTCTGGCGGAAATGGTGGCAGCCGAACGCGGTTTGGGACAAATCATCATCATCGCACAGCGTCGCGGTCCGCGTGAACATATTTATCTGGTGTTGGTGGTGATCGTATTAATCGCCTATCTCACCGACAAACTCTGGGTGCGACTTTACAATCGTCTTTTTCCCTATCTGAGGTCGAAATGAGCGGATCGACGGATCAGTTATTGCCGATAGTGGAATTTCGAAATGTGTCGAAAATATTCAATCCCGGTTCACCAAGAGAATACAAGGCACTGGAAAATCTGAACTTCACGATTGTTGACAAACCGGGGCATGGGGAAATACGAGCCATTCTGGGGCCATCCGGTTGTGGTAAGTCGACCGCCTTAAATCTGCTGGCCGGTTTTGCTGAGGTAGGACCACCAACGAGTGGTGAGATTTTGGTACGTGGTAAATCGGTTCAGGGACCGGGGATTGACCGGGGGATGATGTTCCAAAAATACAGTTCTTTCCCTCATTTAACCGTACTGGAGAATGTCAGTTTCGGTCTGGAACTCAATCGCGATCAGTTTGGTCTGGATACGCAGGCGATCAAACAACAGGCCACAGCGTGGATCGAAAAGGTCGGTCTCAGCGGTCATGAATATAAATACCCGCACCAGCTGTCCGGCGGTCAGCAGCAACGGGTAGCCCTGGCACGCACCCTGGTGCTCAAACCGCGTATTATTCTGATGGATGAACCGTTTTCGGCACTGGATGAACCGACCCGCCTGGAGATGCAGCTGTTACTTGTCGATTTGTGGGTTGAAGTCGAGGCGACCGTTTTAATGGTGACGCATTCGATCATCGAGGCGGTGTATCTCGGGGATTGTGTCTGGATATTTTCACAGGCACCGGGTAAAATTGCCCGGGAATTTCAGGATCTGCCTCTGCCACAGCCGGGGGTGCACCCGCTGGAAATTCAACAAAGCCGGGAATTTCTGGACCGGGTCGAGGAGGTCTCTGAAGTATTTCGTACGATTGAGCGCGGGAAGAAAACGCACTAGCTACCGTCTGATATTCTTTAATACCGAATAGATACGATTTCCGCCAGGCCTGAATGGTCAGGCAGATCAACTGGCATGGTCCAAATCGGGAAGCGGGAGGGGAACGGAATCCGACCGTTTTTTGCCAAAAGACGGCTTTGACAGAATTCAAACAATACTCACTAATATCGTGATAACGAATGGTAAAAAGCACTCTTGGTTTTTTTGACTATCTCAAAGCCGCGTTCGGCTGGCCTGTTTATATCAAAGGATTGGGCCGAATGCGGCTTAATTACCTGATCCTGACCGGTTTTGCCATCCTCGGCCTCGGCAATCCCGGATTCTGGCTGCTCGGTCTCGCATACGAAGTCGGCTATCTGCTGTTCATGGCCGGTAGTATGCGCTTCCAGAAAGTGGTACAGGGTGATCGGTTGTTAAATCAGAGAAAAATCTGGAAAGAAAAACAGAACAATCTGTTTACCAGCCTGGATGGGGTTTCCCAGCGGCGCTATGCTGACTTAGCTCATTTGTGTACCCAGATCATCCACAATGCCGACACACCCCGTGGTACTGACCAACTGGACCTGCGCATCAGCGGATTAAATCAATTACTCTGGACATTTATCAAACTACTCAACTCACGGATCAAGATAAGCAAGATGTTATCGCAGGTCACGCGTCCGGACATCGAACGGGAGATAAAAAAGATCAGCGATCAATTGACGCGCGAAGATCCGGCATCAGCGATTTATCGCTCACTACAGGGCACCCTGGAGATCGAGAAAAAGCGTCTGGAAAATCTGATCAAAGCCGGTGAGAGTATCAAGGTAGTTGATTCGGAACTGGACCGGATTGAGAAGCAGGTTACCCTGCTGCATGAAGAGTATCTGGTCAGTAGTGATCCCGATCTGCTGACGAGCAAGCTGGACACGGTGATGCAGTCGCTGCAGGGAACATCACGCTGGATGTCTGAGCACAATGAGTTGTTCGGTTCGATTGATGAAATTACTATGCCGGAAAATCTGCTCGATATGTCAGTTCCGGCAACGGCCAAGGAGAAATAGATGTCCGGTGCACGATTACCTGAATGGGCGGAACAGATGCGTCAGATTTTCCGGGCCGAAACCATCGGTCAGTTCATCCTGTATGGCAATATCAATGATTTTGTTCCACATAAAGATAATGATCAATTACATTTTTATACGCTGAATAATTACCTTGCTGAAGTTATTTTTTCCCCTTTCGATGTGGTGATGCTTTATGACCGCGCCCAGGGAATCTCGATCTATAAGGGCGGCGATCATTTTATGAACTTTTTGAAGATCTTCGACAAATTCCACGGATCCAGATTAGCCGCTGATCTGGGCATTGACAAGGAGATGGGTAAGAGCCTTGAAGCGCCCGGTTTGTTGCCACGGGCACCGACCCAGGCACTGGAACTGATCGATCGTTTTATGCATAGCATAACGGCCCTGTCCAGAAATCCCAAAGCGGCTGGACCCCGCTCGGCCGTGATCCTCCTCGATTATGCCAATTTTCTGATACCACGCGGTGAATCCCTGCATCTGAGCAGCGATCTGGGTTCCAATATGATTAAGGTCCTGAACTGGGCCGAGGATCTGAATCTGGCCGAGGCCAGCATCGTCACCTGCCTGATAAGTGAAAACCTGCTGGATCTGAATGAGATGGTCGTCAACAGTTCTTATAATGCGAAGATCCAGATCAATCTTCCTGACGAAAAGGAAATTGCGCAATATGTTGATTATATCACAAAGAATGAAAAAAACTACAAGGAATTATGTCAGGTCGATACTGAATCACTCTCCGTTAAACTGGTTGGATTGAACCGGATTGCGATCAAAAATATCATTCTGCGCGCCCTGCGTAATAATGAGTCGATTACTTACAAGTATCTGACCCGTTTGCGCAAGGAGAATATAGAGAAGGGGGCAGCCGGCAGGCTGGAATTTATCGAAACCCAGCGCACCTTGGACGATGTGGCCGGTCATGCCGAAGCCAAAAAGTGGCTGCGCGAAGATGCGCAGCTGATCCGCAAACGGATAACGAATGCGCTGCCGATGGGTTATCTGATCGCTGGGCGGATCGGTACCGGCAAGACTTACCTGGTGCAGTGTTTTTCCGGAGAATGCGGTATCCCGTTTGTGGAGATGAAAAATTTCCGGGATAAATGGGTGGGGGCGACAGAGGGGAATCTGGAAAAAATATTCCATATCCTTCATGCCCTTGGTCAGGTGGTGGTTTTCGTCGACGAGGCCGATCAGGTTACCGGGAGGCGTGGCGTGAGCGAAGGGGATTCCGGTTTATCCGGCCGTGTATATGGCATGCTGTCCAAAGAGATGTCCAATACCGAGAACCGGGGAAAAATTATCTGGATCTTTGCCACCAGTCGTCCCGATTTGCTCGAAGTGGATCTGAAACGTCAGGGGCGGCTGGATGTTCATATCCCGCTTTTTCCGCCGGTCGATGAGCAGGAGAAAAAAGAGCTGTTTCTAGCTATGGCCCACAAGCTGAAACTGAGCCTGACTGAAAGCGATCTTCCGCAATTATCATTCAAGGAAGCGGTCAGCGGCAACGAACTGGAGGGTATACTGGTACGGGCGATTCGTACCTTCGAATTGCAGCCTGAAGATAAAAGAAAACCCTTTCCCGGTATTTTAAAAGAGGTTGCCGCAGGATTCCGACCCTCGGCCCATACCGGCCGGTTGGAGCTGATGGATTTGCTCGCGGTCAAAGAGTGTACCGATGAACGTTTTCTGCCAGCCCGTTTTGTCCGCCTGAGCGCCGAAGAAATCGAAGACCGGATCAGCAAAATTAAATAAAATTGAACAACTAAGTTGAATATAATTCTATAATTGTGAATATTGGCTTCTGGAAAATCTCTGTGATTCACTAAGTGCCAATGATAGCACTCACTTGCTTCCCAGGTATTTCCATAAACAACTTTCCGTACCAGACCGATTAACAGCTCCATTTTATCCACTATATAAACTCAGGAACACCCTCAGCAGCACCGGATTCGTTATCAAGTTGATGGGCAAATTCGTGGAAAACCAGATTGTGACTGTCATGGATATCATTCGTATCTTGAAGAATCTCATCCCAGGCAAGCACAACTTGTCCACCTGAATCTCTTAGCGTCTGTAATCCTTGTAGAGGTAAAGAAGTTTCAACGTTTCTGCCATATTACTCTTTTTACGAATTGGAATTCCTGGCCTAATGGCTGGCAATTAGGAATATAAACTCTTTCCCATGCTGCGATCTAATATATATTGTTAATCATTTTTTTTAAACCGGACACTAATGATTTGAATTAATATTTGATGCCTGCATTTAAGCTAATTTTTTTACTAAAAATAATCGATGTTAAAAACGAACTATCATTTACTTCACAAATTATATGGGAATATTCTGGCTCGACAAATAATGTTATTACATCAAGCTGGTATTCAAAACCAATGCCAAACGTATACATGAAAAAATGATTTCTATAATCACCTTTAGTATTCGACTTATAAATTTGTCCATCGTAGGACTCAGTAAATGAATTTCCCGATAATAAATGGACGCTTTCAATTCCACCACTTAAATAAACACCTGAAACAAATGGCAGAAAATAATTTATATCTATTGGTATGGCTAAATAAGAATAATTTGCCCCATCTCTTTTTGGTGGTGGTACAACGTATCTAAAATCCGGATTAGGATGAATATCACGACTATATCCTACTTTAAAATATTTTAATCCTGTTTGAATTCTGATGTCTGAAGGCGTAGCGAATTCCAATATTGCCATTACATTGTAATGATTATAGTCATTCGTTTCTTCATAAAGGTAAACTGAGTTTGTAATTGTATTGTGATTTGGGGTTGTTTTGCTATACCCAACGCTTAAACCATAATTTAAATCAACTTTTTGAGCTGTTGAATTACATATTATTATAAAAATGATTAAAAAAACTGAGTTAAAAGTTATCATTTTAACCATTTTTTTCTCCCTTAATAAAATTGTATAGTGATTACATTAATAACAGAGATAGGCGATGCTACAAATAATATAATGATATTTATCACGAATACAAGGATAAATTATAGATAAGTTAAAATTGTATATGACAAAAAATTGAATTTATTCTAAATCTTCTTTCTTTTGTCTTAATGAGACCGGCTGAAGCGCGGCAGAAGCCAGTTGTGATACTCTGTCTAAATACGCCAGGGATGAATCAGTGAGAAATTAATGGTTGTGGAAAGCACAACCTCTTAAATTCACGGCCCACTCATTTATTGTTGAAGGCGGTGAGGGCTGCGCACCGGACGAGTGGGATTTTGTCAGCGGGGTCCAATGGCGCCTCTCTAATTATCTTAATGCTTTTTATTATTAAAAAAATTCGTGAAATTCGAAATGATTCGTGAGAATTTGTGGACTTCTTTTCTTTATTTTCCGTCCTGAGCGACGCTATAAATAGAATAGACTGGTTATAACAAACATGAGAGTGTTAATAAAAGCATTGAATTCCTTATACAAGATTATAATACAGGATAAAAAGTTTTGCTTATTCCTGGGAATCCTGACTATCTTTCGGCTCATTTACATCAGTATCATCCCGATAGTCCCACAGGAGGCCTATTACTGGAATTATTCCTTAAATCCCGATTTATCCTATTTTGATCATCCGCCAATGGTTGCTTATTCTATCTGGATAGGAACGCATATTTTTGGCAATTACTGGCCAGCCAGTTGTTTATGCTTACACCATTACCGTTTGTCCTGTTTTTTACAACTACAAAGCGGGTCATCATGAATTGGTTTAGTGATGAGGAAGTACGTAATTTCTTTATCACCGCTATTTTCATTGTCGGTGGATTCATTGCCCTCAGTTTTAAAACCCTGGTTAAGATGAACTGGTTACTCCCGGGATATCTGGGTTTGATTATCGCGACCATCTTAGTATTCAGGGATGATAATATTCTCAAAACCGGAATTTTTAAAGCTGGCGTCATCATTTCAGTTATCCTTATTATAGTGGCTCATTCCATTTTGCTTATCCCTAATATACCGCTAGGTGAAGGTAATACCTGGAGTGGCTGGCAGGAGACTGCTCAGAATATTTATGGTGAGAAAGCTCTTCAGTTTGAAATCTGGGGAATTCCATCCTCACTAAAAGGTAAAAACGCGCTCTTCATTTGCACCGATAGAAGAGAATACAAACCCCAACTTAATAGAGTGAGACGATATTTTACTCAGGTCAGTTTACTATCTGAATTTGACATCTTTTTTTCAACATCAATTAAGACAAGAACGATCTTCTATTACTATGCAAAAAATTATATTGGCCAATCAGATCCAAGGCTCCAAAATGACGGACAGGAAGATTTATTAAAGAACGATAATGAGGACTGAGGATATCTCTGTGCAATGTTACAACTTTAGCTTTTATAAAACTTATCCATTAATGATTCATCTGCCCGGTCTGGTTCTCCTTGCTTGTCTACTATTATTCACAAATTCTGTTAAATCCCAGGATATTTATAATCTTAATAAAACCGGTTTATACAATTACCCCGGTCATTCACTAGTAGACACTCAGGATTTAAACCAGAAACATTTTCCTTACGACCTTGATCGCGATCGGGAAATAATTATACTGGGGACAGGTGGCATACTGGGGATTACGGGTTTGGCAGGTATCAATAATATTAATCCTCTCACGCTTGAAGAGATCTATCATCTGGATCCGCTTAATATAAATAAATTTGATCGCCATTCTGTGGGAAAATATCATGATCATCTGGCTGGCGATATACTTCTTTACACCTCGTTTTTACTCCCGTTAACATTTCTCTCAGACAAGGAAATGAAAAGAGATTGGAAGATTCTCGGTGTGATCGGTTTTGAGGTACTTACATTTCAGGCGGGATTAAACTTAGTTCTAAAAGGAATCACACAGCGATTACGCCCTTATGTCTATGATCCGGAATCACCTCTGGATAAAAAGCGTAGTAAAGATGCAAAACTTTCATTCTATTCCGGCCATACTTCAACCACAGCAGCGATGTCATTTTATACAGCAACAGTCTTTTCGGAATACCTTCCGGATGGGCTCACCAAATCCTTGATATGGACTGGGGCAGTGATTTATCCGGCGCTGGCGGGTTATTTAAGAGTATCCTCGGCCAATCATTTTCCCACGGATGTAATTGCTGGTTACGCAGCAGGCGCTATGATCGGATATTTTATACCGCAGCTGCATAAAGTATGCAGGAAAAAAGGTCTTGCAGTTTATCCATCCTATACACAATATCAAATCTCTTTAAATGCTTCTTATATATTTTAATAAGACCGGAATTTTAAATTTCAGATAGGATTCACGAATGTTAGTACCACTTAAATATTTTCAAGCCCGCCGAAAAAAAGAGAACCCCAATGATAACCAGGAGTAAAGAAGGAAAGGCCACTTCCGCATAGCCGGCCCCTTCAATAAAAATACTACGTATATTATCAGCTAACATCGTCAGCGGAAATTTTTGAATATAAGGGATCGCCCAGTCCGGGAAATTATGGTAACTGAAAAAAATTCCGGAAAGGATCATCATCGGTAAAACGATCACATTGATTAAACCGTTGCCGATCTCCGTATTGGCGGTATGTGAGGAAACAAAAATCGCGATACCGGCAAAGCTGATATTACCGGCTATAAAAATACCAAGCAAGGCGGCGATATTACCCTGGATGGTGATATCAAAAACCAGCCAGGCAAATATAAAAAGCAAAGCGGATTCTGTAAAATTTAAAGCAATTCTTACACCGATCATGGTCAGCAGAAAATAGGATTTTCTCATCGGTGTGGCAATCATCCGGCGCAATAACTTTTTTGATCTTTTTTCGATGATACCATAGCTAATGCCCCACAGGCAGGACATCATTACGCCCATGGCAATAAGACCCGGTATCAGGAAGTCAATATAACGGGTACCGCTAACTGTCAGCGGTTCAACATTTGCTTCGATTGCCGATCGCTTATTTTCACCGGCATTCATGATTCGGCTGAGCTGCAGGTAGGTCAGCCGGGCTTCCGGATTTAAGGGATCAAAATGGAAGATAACACGGTCATTTTTTTCGTCCAGAACGATACTCAATTTTCCTCTCTTAAGAAGTACCATCGCTTCTGTCCAGCTGGATTTACGGAACAAAAATGTGGTATTGCCCAATTTTTCATCCGTGAGTTTAAGTTGATAAAACGTTGGTTTATCCTCCTCTGCTTCACCTTTAGTACAATAGTTTTGGAGAAAATCCTCTATTTTTGATTGATCATCTTCCATAGAAACTGTCGGTCTGTTGATTTCAATGATCGCCACATGATGTATGACATCCGCCTTTTTTGTAAAGGCGATACCAAGACCGAGGGCCATAAGAATTGGGAAGACAATACCCCAGAAAATAACTCCCGGTTCACGTATAATTTCTCTGAAATGTGCCAGGAACAGTTGAACGAGCTGTTCCTGGCGAAAAAACCTACTCATCTAAGCGCCTGCCTGTAAGAGATATAAACAGATCATCCAACGTCCTGCGCCGGCATTCAAGATTTTTAAGCCGGAAATTTTGTTTTTCCATAAAAGTTAAAAAACGTGGCAGTTCCTTTTCTATTTCTTTAAACAGTATTTTTCCTCCCCTGTATTTTTCATCCCAGTCAACAGGAAAAGGAAACTCCGGCCTGATTGCAATAGGGGAATGATCGCTGTTTTCAAAAGTAAATTTGATCAATTTTTCTCCGTGATCTTCATCGAGCAAATCGGTAACAGAACCCTCTTTAAGGATCTGGCCTTTGTCGATAACAATAATGTGATCACAGAGCTGTTCCGCTTCTTCCATGTAATGCGTGGTAAGGATCAGGGATGTCTGACCCCGCTGCTTTAAATTCATAAGAATTAACCAAATTTCCCTGCGTGCATTAGGATCCAAACCGGTTGTCGGTTCATCGAGCAACAGAATCTTAGGATCATTGATCAAAGCAATACCGAGGGCCAGTCGTTGACGCTGTCCACCGGAGAGATTAACAACATAAGATTTTATTTTTTCTTCCAATCCCACCAGGGCAATTATTTCAGTCACACGTTCCTGGTTACGCTGATAAAAGCTGGCAAAAAGACGAAGGGTTTCATTTACCGTCAGTTTATCAATAAAACGCGTTTCCTGCAAAGAAAGCCCGATAATGCTGTTGAGTTCATCTTCATGCCCCTGCCACTTTTTCCCCATAATCTGGATCTCACCACTATCCGGTTTCAGAATTCCCTCGATCATTTCAACCAGCGTTGTCTTACCGGCACCGTTGGGACCCAGCAAAGCGACGAATTGTCCTCTTTCAACAGTCATGTCAATACCTTTGACCGCCTGTACCGTTTTAAAGGATTTATGCACGTCTTTTACGCTAATCACCGGTTGGTTATAATTGGTGGTGATTATTTGTTCTTTCACTTGTTATCCTGCGGTTAAATAATGCTCTTTAATTTAATCTATTTCTGAAATTAAAAAATATAAAAATTTACCGTGAACATATCAGTAAGGAAATTTATATAATCTCAGAAAAATAGTATCATATGCTATTAACTATAAATAACGAATTTTTATTTTTTCTAAGAATGGAATTGAAATAAATTATCGAATGTCTAAGAATATAGTAGTAAGCTTTACAGGAAAGGAATAAAATATTGAAAATAATGATGTTAACTGGTGGCTTAATCTCCGGTTTAGTGATTGTTTTTCTCTGGAAGAACACGCGAAAAGGAGAGCGATTAAGTCGCTTAAGAAATTTACTGCGGTTAAATGATGAGCAGGTTGCTAAAATCCGGGTAGGAGTAAAAGGGTTTTATCAGAAATATATATATTGGAGAATAAATTATTATGAAAAGAAAATTAATTTGGACAAGTATCATTTTAATATTTGCGTTTGCCAGTCTATTTATTACTATGCGTTTCAGCAGGGAATCTGCTGCAAAAACATTTCAAATGGCTGAAATAAGCAGGGGTGATGTTATTAATATGGTCTCCTGCAGCGGCACCCTGGAAGCGGTTGGTACGGTTGATGTAGGAACCCAGGTCTCGGGAGTTCTTGACCGTATTTATGTCGATTTTAATGATAAAGTAAATAAGAATCAGATACTGGCCGTGTTAGATACGGTTATGCTCAAGGCCCAGGTTATGGATGCCGAAGCGAATGATGAAAAAGCTTTGGCACAATTAGATGAGGCAAAAGCCAACCATGAGCGCAATCTGCCTTTGTATCAGGAAGGATTTATCTCTGACGCAGAGTTTCTTCCATATAAAATAAATCTGAAAACACAGCAAGCGGTGGTGAAGTCGGCGGAAGCATCAGTCGTGAGAGCTCAACGTAATTTAAAGTATGCCGTCATTCGTTCCCCGATTAACGGTACGGTTATACAAAGAAGTGTTGAAGAGGGGCAGACCGTGGCCGCCAGTTTACAGGCCCCTACTTTATTCATCATTGCTGAAGATTTATCCAAAATGGAAATCCATGCCCAGGTTGATGAAAGCGATATTGGTCAGATCAAAGAGGGTCAAAAAGCAATATTTGAAGTTCAGGCCTATCCGGAAAAAAAGTTCGAGGGACAGGTTCGTCAAGTTCGTTTACAGCCGCAGGTGATTCAAAATGTGGTCAATTATACCGTGATTGTAGATGCTAAAAATGAAGAAGGTTTGCTCCTACCGGGGATGACGGCGACGATTGATTTCTATGTGGAAGAGAAGCGGGATGTTTTGTCAGTACCCAACACGACCCTTAGATTTCAGCCCTCGGAAGAAATGCTTGTTGAATTTCGAGAACGACGTCGCCGACAATTTGAAAATCAATCCGATTCAACACGGCAAACCGAAGGTCAGCAACATAAAAGGTTACCCGTGGCAAATCAGGAAGCTGGAATGTTTCAAAATTTAAGCAAGGTCTGGTTTATAAATGCAGAAGGAAAGCTTGATATGTCGCCGATTAAGGCGGGTAGCAGCGATGGTAAGGTAACTGAAATTGCACAGGCCAAAAATTTAAAAGAAGGTATGCAGGTTATCACGGGCTGGATTGATGAAAAGCAGGCGCCTCAGAACAATACCAATCGAGGGGGCGGTATGCGTCCACCGAGGCTCTTCTAAAATAAAAAATGAAACAGTGAATAAACACAACGATACGATATATGGAAAATGCGATGAATAAAATTATTGAAACCCGACAACTGACAAAAACCTTTTATATTGGTGACATTGCTGTACATGCTTTACGTTGTGTTGATCTCACGGTTGAGAAAGGCGAAATGGTGGTCATCATGGGCGCATCGGGATCAGGAAAATCTACCCTCATGAATCTCTTAGGTTGTCTCGACAAAGCGACTTCCGGTGAATATTTCCTTGATGGGGTTGATGTTAGCATTTTGACCAAAGATGAATATGCTGACATCCGTAATCACAAAATTGGATTTGTTTTTCAGGGATATAATCTGCTGCCCCGTACGACAGCTCTGGAAAATGTTGAATTGCCATTGTTTTACGATCGCAAACGGCGTATCAAAGATCCCAAAAAAGCAGCAATAGAAGCCCTGGGAATTGTCGGTTTGGCCGATCGTGTGGACCACGAGCCGAGCCAGCTTTCCGGAGGGCAACAGCAGCGCGTAGCTATCGCCCGGGCATTAGTTAATCAACCAGCGATGATATTGGCAGATGAGCCGACTGGTAATCTCGATACACGAACTTCGATTGATGTTTTATCTGTATTCCAGGAATTGAATGACAAAGGTATTACGGTGGTTTTGGTTACCCATGAACATGATATTGCTCAATATGCCAAACGTATTGTAGAAATGAGGGACGGGGTCATAATAAAAGACTATAAAGTAAGTGAGCGTCATCGAGCCAAAGAAGACTTTGTGCAGATGGTAGAAGTCGAAAAGGAATTTGCATAGAAACGACCACAAGGTAAGAAATACATGTAGGAGTCATATAATGTTACAGCTTAAAAATCTTTTAAAAGCTTCCATAAAGAGTATCATGAAAAACCGCATGCGCAGTTTGCTTACTTCACTAGGCATCATTATCGGTGTGGGTGCAGTTATTGTGATGGTGGCAATTGGTGATGGCGCATCACAGAGGATTAAGAATCAGATTTCATCTTTGGGAACTGATTTATTAATGATCCGTCCTGGAGCAAGTTATATGGGGGGTGTCAGCCGCGGTTCAGGGAGTGCCGTTGGTTTCACACTTGGTGATGTTGATGAAATTAAGGAGAAGGCTACAACCATTAAAGCAATTTCAGCAGTGGTTCGTTCCGGTGGCCAGGTAATTGGCGGTGGTAACAACTGGAATACCAGTGTTGAAGGTGTAAATCCCGACTATCAATACATTAAAGACTGGCAATTGGAATCGGGAGAATTTTTTGGCGACCGGGATATCAAAGGCAGTCGCAAAGTCTGTGTGATCGGTAAAACAGTTGCCGATGAGTTATTTCCCGGTCAGGATGTGCTTGGCGAGAGAATCCGCATTCGCAATACACCTTTTCAAATTATCGGCGTATTAAAAGAAAAAGGTGAAAGCGCAATGGGCAACGACCAGGACGATATTATTCTAGCTCCTGCCACAACGGTTTTGTATCGTTTAAAGGGTGGCATTTATATTGACCGGATTTATGTCAGCGCCTTGTCTTCAGAGAAAATTTATGAGGCTCAAAATGAGTTAACCAAAATTTTAAGGGAAATGCGTAAGATTGAAACTGGGGATGATGATGATTTTTCTATTCGCAATCAGGCAGAAATTACAGAAATGGCTTCTTCAACTGCCGAGGTTTTAAAACTTCTATTAGGTTCAATTGCAGCGGTGTCGCTTGTAGTGGGAGGAATTGGGATCATGAATATTATGTTGGTTTCAGTCACTGAGCGGACACGCGAGATTGGTATTCGTCTTTCTATAGGCGCACGTGAGCGTGATATTTTGACGCAATTTTTAACAGAGGCTATTTTGCTCAGTTCAATTGGAGGAATCATTGGCATCATATTATCCCTTTTAATCACATTTATTCTGAATAATTTCTCATCATTAAGCGCAGTCATTAGTCCGTTGATCATATTATTGGCTTTTTCGTTTGCAGGCGCAGTGGGTGTTTTTTTCGGTTTTTATCCGGCGCGTAAAGCCGCTAATCTTAATCCCATTGAAGCATTACGTTATGAATAAGTGAATGATATTTTTCAATCCAAATTTAATATCTTTTTTCAATATCATATAAAACAAGATCGATCATCTGTTACTATGCAAAAAATTATATTGGTGCATCAGGTTCAATGCAGTTCTAATTAAATTTGAATTTTGTTATTAGGATTTGTTTCGAGTTTAGAATTTCGCGCTTCGGATTTAATATTTAGGTGCTTTTTTAAAAAGTATTCCATTTTTATTTCTTCTGATTGTATGTATATTCCACTGTTGATCGTTATTACTAATAAAACGATGATTGTCAATGTTTGATTTTTAAGGGCTTTAAATCGGATCATATGAAATTTTATCATTTGTTAATCTACGTGATCTTGTTATTAATATCGGTCAGATGTACCAAGGATCCAGTTGATCCGGTCACAAACCTGCATCCGGAACCAATGGCCGTGGTATTTATTTATTGCAGCCCGGAAGGAATATACTATCCGGTACCCAATGTTCCGACATATTACCCCCTTTTTATCAGTAGTATATCCGGAAATATTTTTAGTGATCCCATCGCTGAGGTTTACGCAGTGACTGTTCTGGACACCGTAGGAGACCTGGAATCATTTTATCAAAGGATTGAAGACGATGCTTCAGTTGTTTTTGGGCAATATATGGGGATTTATGATCCACCAAGTACCGTTAATTGCCGCATCGAGACCTCTGTCGGCACTTTCAGCGGGGTTGAAAATATCCCGGGTAAAATATCCAGTTTCAGAATTATGAATGGAGATAAAATATCCAGGGGTGATTCACTAACAATCGGTTGGAATGCTGAAAATACCGCATTTTTTAACGCAGGTTTATACATTCATTACAACAACACCTCCGGTTGGACCAATTACTCAATTGATACGCTACTTTTTCAAGAATCTATTACACTGCCTCCGGCACTTTTATCCGGGGTTTTTGAATCTTCCTCCACAGATGTTTTCTGTTCTATTGTCCAGTATAACGGTCCACTGCCGCTGATTGGTTCTCAGTGTAACATGATTGAGGAAAATAAAGGTTATTTATTCTGTGAACTTGCCTGGACTTCTTTTGAGTTTGAGATATTAAATGACGGAACTATAACGAAAATCGACTCATCACTCCTTGATAATTACCAGATAGATGTTACTGCTGTCAATCAGAAAATTATGCACAGGCTGATTGGTAATTCAAACTCCGGGAAGAATTAATGCGCAATTTGTTACTAAAAATCAGTTTTCTGCTGTTGATTAGTTTATTTTCATGCTCCGATGATACTAATTTAAGCACGAATCCTGAAACTAGTTTTTTGGTTTGCATCAAGGGGGATTATGTATCCGGGACCTGGGGGCCTTACGGTTGGATACCTTTTGAAGAAAATAAATTTCAATTTTCGGGAAAGATCATTGCAGAAAAAATCGAAATGCCGGAATATATTCAATTTGGTGATTCAGTTTATGATGATTCTGATATCAAATATGCAACAGACCTAGGCATTATATCTTTCCAAAAAATTATTGAACATCTGGACAATAACATGAATATAGTAAAAATAAAAATTTCCCACGGTGAAATATGGGGTGAAATGGTGGTCCCGGGGATCGTATCTGATATTTCTTTTAGTAAAGATACTATTACTTATAATGATGAGTTTACCGTGTCATGGCAATGTGATTATGCCGACTTCTATCATCTGAGCTATTACATTGAAGAAAGTCAGTTTCCCGGTCGCTCCCTAAGTGTAGATACAACAGTAACCGCTTCCAATATAAGGATTTTCTTGGGTGACAAATATTATGCCAACAAAAACTTTCATATTCAAATACAACCACTAAATACACCAGTATTTGAGGTGGGATCAAATGGCAATATGCAGGGTGCTGGGAGTGGTTTTATTTCATGTTATGGAATTTGCAGTTCTGCGGTGAAATTGGTCCTATAAGCACGATAAAAATATTCAATGTAAAATCAACTCACCTGAATTGGACTCATCTTTTGTTCTTATAAAAAAGAATGAAATATGGGGTGATACATGCCAAATCTAGTACCATCAGCTTAAATATAGATTTGAAATTCGGGCAATAAGTAAAATTTCAGGAAGATCGTCATAAAATATTTTTCAAAATATTCTTATAATTAAATAATGCCAAAATACAGCCAGCAAAATAAGTTAGATATTCATTACATGAAACGAGCCCTGCGCCTGGCCAAAAAGGGCGAAGGGATGGTTAGTCCCAATCCGCTGGTCGGTGCCGTTATTGTTAAAAATAATCAAATCATCGGTGAAGGATATCATCAAAAATATGGGGGGGCTCATGCAGAAATTAATGCGATTAATTCTGCCGGTCAATCAGTAAAAGGTGCCACACTCTATTGTAATCTTGAACCATGCTGTCATACCGATAAACAGACACCTCCCTGTGTAAATCGTATCATTGAGGAAGGTATTAAACGCGTGGTAGTCGCTGCTATGGACCCTAACCCCAAAGTTAAGGGCAAAGGTTTCTCTCTGTTGAAACAGGCGGGAATTGAAGTGATAAAAGATATTCTGGCGCAGGAAAATCAAGAGATAAATAAATTCTATATTAAATATATTACCAGGCAGTTGCCATATATTACGCTAAAGATAGCCCAAACGATTGATGGTTATATTTCTGATCAAAAGAATCAGCAACGATGGCTTACCGGAGAGCCGGCAAAACGATTAGTACATCGCTGGCGATCCGCTTGTGATTCCGTTCTGATAGGAGCAAATACCCTGCGTACAGATAATCCTTTATTGACCGTGAGATACGGCAATTGGGGAGATCCCATAAGGATCGTAATAACCGGATCGGCCGAAATTGATCCCGAGTTAAAGATATTTTGTCTAAAGCAGAATCATAAAACCTGGCTTATAACGGCACCAAAAAATCATACGAAGTTATTAAAAATATCGGAAGATAAAGGCTGTGAACTTATCGAATTACCAGCGGATTCGGATCAACGAATTCCCATGTTATCTATATTAGAATATCTGGCAAAACAAAAAATCACATCAGTTTTAGTCGAGGGTGGGCAGCAAATATTCTCTCAGTTCATTCATAAGGGATTATGGGATGAATTAAAAATTTTCATCGCTCCAAAAATATTGGGTACAGGCATCAAGGCTTTTACTTCCAAAGCAGCAAAAAAAGCCTCCTCTTTTCATCTTCATGAAACTGCAAAGATAGGGGAGGATGTTCTGCTTACTTATTTACCGTGTAGATCTCATTAAATCTAGCCTGAATTATTCACCACGAAGATCACGAAGAGCACGAAGGTCTTATAGAAATTATGAATTAATAATTAAGAATTAAGAATTTAATTATACAAATCATATCTTGCTAGGTTTTCTAAATTCATAATTATAAATTCTTAATTGCTTCTTATCTTCTTGTGCTTCGTGGTTTATGAATAGATCAGTCTAGATAATTCATCTCGCAACAACGCAAAGTCTTGAAAATAACAAATCATTAGTGTCCGGTTAAAATTTTAATCATTGGCAATTATCCCTAGAATATTAAATGGTTTAAAGATCTAATAAACATAGAGACTTGATTTAAAGAACTCACCCTAAATCCCTCTCTTGGAAAGAGAGGGATTTTAGGGAGCCCCTTCTCTTTTCAAGAGAAGGGGTTTGGGGATGAGTTTTTTGATCCTTAATTGAATCATTTTTATTAAACCGGACACTCATGATAACAAATTACAAATATCAAATAAATTCTAAATTACAATTCCCAAAATTATGTCAATAAAATTTCGGACATTGTTACTTTGAAAATTGATTATTATTTGTAATTTGTCTTTTGATATTTGTTTCCAGCTTTGGGCTGCGGTATGAATTGACCAGGATAGTGCAATGATTCACATATTCTAAAAATATTTATATGAATTCCGTTATTTAAATTAGTAATTTCAGCCATGTTTACGGGTATAATCGAAGAAATAGGCATAATAATCAGCGCTTCCCCTATTCGAGGGGGGAAAAGAATTACTATTAAGGCTGATAAAATTTTGGATGATTTGAAAGTTGATCATTCAGTATCTGTAAACGGTGTTTGCCTGACTGTCGTTGATATTTCTGGAAATTTATTTACCGTTGAAGCTGTTGGCGAAACTCTCGAAAAGTCTACGCTTACTGATTTAAAGACATTAAGGTCCGTTAATCTTGAGAGGGCGATGAAACTCGGTGATCGACTGGGGGGACATCTGGTTCAGGGTCATGTGAATGGAATTGGTAAAATATCAAAATGGGTTAAACGCGGTGATAACTGGTACATGGAGGTCGAGCTAACCGATGAATTAATTCGGTATATTATTCCGGAAGGAAGTATTGCGATTGATGGTATCAGCTTAACCGTAGCCAATCTTTTTGGAACAAAAGTAGGTATTTCGATCATACCGCATACTTTCAAAAACACCACACTCTCACTGGCAAAATTGGGACAAAAATGTAATATTGAAAATGATTGGGTCGGCAAGTACTTAGAAAAATGGTTAATCAACTCTTCAGATAGTAAGAGCAAAAGACCGATAACTTTAGACTGGCTGCAAAGCCAGGGATTTTAGAGTAGAATAAATATGAGTATGTTTAACAGTATTGAAGAAGCCATCGACGATTTTAAGGCAGGAAAAATGCTCATCGTCGTAGACGATGAGGATCGTGAGAATGAAGGTGATTTTATTCTCGCTTCGCAAATGATTACTCCTGAAAAAATAAATTTTCTTACCAAAAATGCCAGGGGAATGATTTGTATTTCGATCACCTCCGAAAGAGCAAAAGAGCTCAATTTGGATTTGATGGTTGAGGATAATACCGCTTTACATAAAACACCTTTCACTGTCACGGTAGACGCAAGAAAGGGCACAACCACCGGCATATCAGTCTATGATAGAGCGGCTACTATTCATACAATGATTGATCCGCGCACCGGTCCCGATGATCTGGTTCGACCGGGACATATTTTCCCACTTATTGCCAAAGATGGGGGGGTGTTGAGAAGGGCAGGTCACACGGAGGCCGCGATGGATCTGGCCCGGATGTCCGGTCTGATGCCTTCCGGGGTATTATGTGAAATAATGGATGACGATGGACAAATGGCCCGGGTGCATGACTTGAAGAAAATCGCAGAGAAATTCGATATAAAAATGATATCTATCCAGGATCTTATCAAATACCGCAGAATGGGGGAAAAACTGGTACGCCGCCGTGAAGTGGTTGATTTGCCTACTCAATATGGTGATTTTAAGCTTTATTTATATCAAAATGTTTTAGATGAAGGTGAAAATCATATCGCACTTGTAAAAGGTGGAATACTGGATGAAAAACCAACTCTGTTCCGGGTGCATACCGAGT
>CAZBBC010000049.1:0-27597 GCA_964489835.1 uncultured Calditrichota bacterium | reverse complement strand
TGTTTAACAATAAAAACTATTAGTAAAATCAGTACTAACTAAAATTTTAAACCGGCCAATTATGCCTCACCATTTGACATGCAAGGGAAAAATGAGAGAAGCGGATCTCTATCTTCCGATAAAGCAATTCCTGGAATCTCAGCATTATGAGGTAAAGGGGGAGATCCACAACTGTGATGTTCTTGCCATACGCAGTGACGAGGATCCGGTTGTCGTCGAACTCAAGCTCTCTCTCAATCTGGACGTAATCCTGCAGGCTGTCGATAGATTTGCCCTGACTTCCAAGGTATATGTCGGTGTTCCCAGACGATGTGGCGTTCTGAACAGGCGACGGAGACAGATCATCAAGCTGTTCAGGATGCTTGGCTTGGGTCTGGTGGCGGTTGATCCGCGACTGGAGACGGGTAGCGTAGAGGTGCTTCTTGATCCGGGTGAGTATAGTCCTCGCAAGTCAAAACGCCGCCGGGAGCGTTTGCTTGGTGAGTTTGTAAGACGGGTAGGCGACCCTAATCCCGGAGGAACCGAGATGAGAAAAGGTATCATGACCGCCTACCGGCAGAGAGCCCTGGCCATTGGCCGGTTCCTGCAGAAGAATGGACCGACAAAGGCCTCACACGTAGCCCAAACTCTGCGAGAGCCGGAAGCCAGGGCTATCTTGTATCGAAACGTATACGGATGGTTTGACAGGGAGTTACCCGGCGTGTATAAACTTTCTCCCCGGGGAAAGCAGGAGATTATTCTCTGGCAGGAATGAGACGAGGACAGAATCGGCCAGGTGTTGAAAACTCGGGAGAGAACTGATGATCGCATTCGAGGAATACCAAAAAGGAACGTTTCTCAAGCATAAAATAGATATGAAATAATTATTGGTTTGCCTGGCTCGTTCCCTCGCTTCGATAAAAGGGAAACGCGCCAGAAGCAGTTTCTAAATTCTCTTCCGTCTTACTCATTTTACTTCTCCTTTTTAATTTAGCTTATTAAACAATAAAACTATTTAGCCTGGATTATTTACCACGGAAGCGCACGGATTGACACAGAATATTGAAAAAAAAGTGGTTAGATAAAAAAATATGTTTTAATTAGAATTATGTATTTTTATATCATTGAATTTTTTCACATAAACTTATGGTAATTGTTAGAACTTTTAATCCCCGGTATAATCGACAAATCTCATAAAATTATGCTGCGGCGAAACTTATAAAATATTTAGTAATTGTAAAATAAAACCAAGAAATGATTTTACCACAAACACTGTTAATACAATACTAATCGTGAGGAAAATAAAAACTCCTACAGAAAATGTGGTGATCAGAGATTTTTTGCTCATAAATACCTCCGGATATTTTATTTTTTTATTCTCGACGATTAATTGAAATGATTAAGTTTTTATTATAAAAGCCGGGAATGTTGGTAGATTTGCGCGATTATTGATAAATTTTGAAATTTCCTCCTGTCAGCCACCAGAAACACATAAAATAAAGGTATAATGCCGATGAATAGACTAATTTTTATAATTAGTGGTATCATATTTTTTAATACAGCATTGGTCCAGGCACAACAGAGTACGAATTCGATTGACTATTTAAAAAACGAAAGTGCTCCGGGTGCACGGGCTTCGATGGGTATTTTCGCTGCTGGTTATGGTAAAGCACTGGCAGAGGAACTATTCGATTTTAAACTGAACAGCTGGCAAAACAGGGTAAGTTCCATCGGGATGGCAGCATTAGGATATCAGTTACTATCCTATAATACCGATGAGGGATTTGAATTTAAACCTTTGGAATTTAAAAAAGAGTGGAAAGGATACTGGGAAGGATATCTTGTGGGTGAAAGTCTCGATCTCACCCTTGCATTTATTGAAAAATATGATGCGGCAAAATTTACTGTGGCCTCCACTGTCGTGATCGCAATGGCAATAGTTTTTTCTAAAAGTAAGTCATCAGGAGGATGGCGGACCGCTGATGATGGTCCCCTGACCTTTAAAAATTTATTTACAAATCGTCATTCCTATTGGGTTCATTTTGCCGGATCCGGTGGATTGTACTGGGCTTTCTCAAACCATACCTCATCACAGGAACTGGCTTTGTTATACACCTCTTCACTGATTTGGTTGTGGGAAGTTAAGGATGGCTATCTTAAATGGGAGGATCACGGATTTATTGGCGGTGATGGATTCTCCTGGCGGGATGGGGTTGCCGGTAGTGTGGCTGCCGTTGGCAGTTATGTAATAGACAAATGGATATTTTCATTTATTAAAAGCAATATTTTTAATTATGAGATTAGCCATGTAAACAAGACGGGATTCGTATTTTATCCTGATTTTTTTCAAAAGCGGATTTTAATTGAGGCCACAATGAGATTTTAAATAACCTGAATATCCTCAACCTGCGCGCCCACCCCGCAATATGTGGTCTACGACGTCACTCATTCTTCGCGACTTGCAATGGTGCTGTCATTATCGTCATTGCGAGCATTAGCGTCAGCCCCGGCTGATCCCTGCCTGCCGGCAGGGCGCAGAGGCGGAAAGCAATTTATATGATTTTTACGGAGTTAAGAACATAATCAGTAATTTTATGTTAAATTTAATAAAGTTTTAAAATTAGTAGTTTTATCAAAAAAGTACAGGGAATAAAAACGAAAATTATCCGTTATTGATAGAAACAAAGGATTAACATATTTTACTTTGTGTGTTTTTCAAATTTTTTTAAATTATCATTCAAACGATCACGGAGGTTTTATGGACAAGATTTTTACAATTAGAGCGGTATATTCTATTTTTATTCTGTTATTTATTTCCACAGCTACAGCGTTGGGCCAGATCAGTATTTCGTCGGTTGATATTTTGGCATTACGGGGCACCTCGAACAAGCTGGAAATAGATACCACGCAAAGTATTACAGTAAATGTCGGTTCTGAAGGTGCCGACCGGATGTGGGACTTTACATCTGTAAACATTGAAGCAGGAACGGCAACCTTTGGGTATGAAAATCCGGTGGGATCACCCTATGCGGACAGTTTTCCCGGGGCAAATATGGTCCAAATGTCTGCCTTTGGTTCCGGAGATGATAGTGCTCATGTATTTACCTATTTTAATGTTATTCCCGCTTCCATGAAAGAATTAGGAAGCGTTGTGTATGTTCCTTCGCTTGATTCTGTCCTTCAATTCTCAGAGTATGAAAGTATAACACCACTGCCGATAACATATCTTAGCAGCTGGATGACAGCGGATATTGACTCAAACGATTTTGGAGAAGACATTATAAATATTAATGAAGTGGTCAGCAATAACACGGTTGATGCCTGGGGTATGGTAAAAATTCCGGCCGGAGATTTTTCCTGTTTGCGCATTCGTGAATACCGCCAGCATATCACGACTACCAAGGTCGGACCAATGGTTGTATTTTCTGATACCCTCAATTGGATCAATTATCTTTGGGTGGCGAAAAACCAATTTCTGGTTGCTTCCATAGAAAGCCAGGAGGGAGAAACCGATCCTAATTTCACCAATGCAGAAGGATTTTCGCGACTAAAAGACAATTCTTCTCCCAATGCCATCGAACCGGAAATTGTACAAAACTTGCCGGTAGAATATATATTAGAGCAAAACTATCCCAATCCATTTAATCCGCAAACCACAATCCGTTATCAACTGGCCGAGCCGGGTCTTGTCACACTCGAAATTTATGATGCCTCCGGACGCAAGATTCGAACCATGTTTACAGAAAAACAATCTCCAGGCTCCCACCAGGTGGTTTGGAATGGTTATTCAGATGCGGGAGAGCCGGTGGCATCAGGGACATATCTATATCGCCTGAAGGCTGGTGGAAAAGTTCTCTCTAATAAAATGACACTTATTCGCTAAGAGATCTGTATAAACCTGTGTCACTTCAATAGCCTGAGTGGATTCGATATCGTTTGCATGACCTGAGCTTCCTGACTAAGTACCGGTGCTCTGAGATTATCAAGGAGATGGCTGATGAAATCAATGCAATATTTTTTACTTTTCATCGTAATGGCTATTTTGAGCGCATCCAAATCGGAGGGACAGTCGTTGACGGAAATTAAATATATAAGTACCGCCGACGGGTCAGAACAACCGGCCATGTTTTATGTTCCTGATACTGAGGAAGCGGTGCCACTGCTTGTTGCCCTGCATACCTGGTCCGGTGATTATAAGCAAAATCATCATGCGGAATGTGCAGAATGGTGCATCAAGAAAGGATGGGCCTATATTCATCCGGATTTCAGAGGACCGAACAGGCGGCCGGAAGCTACCGGTTCAGATTTGGTCGTAAAGGATATCGTCAGCGCCGTGGAATATGCAAAAAAGATGACAAAAATCGATTCTACACGAATCTATTTGGTTGGTACTTCCGGCGGCGGCTATACCGCCCTGGTAATGGCCGGACATCATCCGGAGATTTGGGCCGGTATCTCAGCCTGGGTACCCATATCGGATTTAAAAGCCTGGTATTTTGAATGTAAACGATCTGGCCAAAGGTATTTCGAGGATATAGTCAAATCCTGTGGCGGTGCACCGGGTGATAGTCGCAGCATTGATGCAGAGTATCAAAAACGTTCTCCATTGACCTATCTGGCAAACGCCAGGACTGTTACCTTACATATCAATGCCGGGATCAGGGATGGACATGATGGTAGTGTGCCGGTCAGTCATTCCTTACATGCTTTTAATACTGTGGCTGATCCGAAAGACAGGCTTTCAGAAAGTGAGATTCGTTTTTTTGTCGAGGAAGCGGCTGTTCCTCCCCACCTGAGTGCCTCACTCTCTGATCCAACCTATGGTGAAAAATGTCCTCTTTTCCGAAGATCCTCAAATAGAGCAACCGTTACGATCTTCAAGGGCGGTCATGAATTGATACCAGCGGCAGCGATGAACTGGCTTGAGAAACAACGTATAAAATAAATTCACAGAATCGCATAAAACACTATTTAATAAGCAGACACTTCCCGGAAGCCTGATATTGTTCAGTTGATATAGAATAAAAATACACACCGGAAGATAAATCTTTAGTATCCCAGTTGATCGAATGATAACCAGCAGGCGAATAACCATCCTGCAATATAGTTATTAATTGCCCGGTTGTATTATATATAGAAAAAGTCATTGAAGTAGTTTTCGGTAAATAAAATGAAAAAGTCGTAGAAGAATTAAACGGATTTGGATAATTCTGGAATAATTTTAACTGCTCGGGGAGCAGAGGATCTGCGGTCATAAAGGGCTCAATACCGGAAACTATTGTTGAAAAATCACGGAATATGACCGCCCGGCCTGAACCGTCATAATTTTCAGTATCTTTAGTTTCCCACACCCATAAAACCAGATTTGGGAGCGGAGCATCTGCTTCTGTTATCGCTATCCGGCAATCTGTCCCGTAACTTTTATCACTCAATTCAATAGAAGCACCAAGCGCTTGTCCCTGATCATCAAAAACCCGATAGGAAGGATAGGCAAGCCAGTTTTGCTCAACCGTTGATTCATAGGCGTCTTCATAGATAAAATGAATGGTAGAATCGCTTTGCCTTATACGCATATCGGCATCTTTCTGAAAACTGCGGGTATGTTCAGATATTTGGATATCATCGGTTTGAGGGGCGCCAGTACGGTTAAAGATACGGAAAAAAGCCCCTTTAAAATCTCCATCGGAACCATTACCACTATCCGTATAAGGAAAATCCTGCCACATGATGGCAAACCGTCCGTCATCAAAAACATCCACTTCCGGGTACTCCTGAATGTATTCCACATAGACCGCAGATGAATCAGGGCCATTGGCTCTTTGCTCTGAAGCAAAAATGGCCACCGCCTCACTTCCATCCCATACAGGCCGGCAATCAAATATTTGAAACCAAATGTCCCAATCAAATTTATCACCGGTCCATTTGTCAGCTTGCCAACAAACGGCCAATGTCGAATCAGGCCAGAATTTAAATCCTATTTGTGCCCGTTTTTTCAATTCACCGGAAACACCAACAACCTCTCCCAATGTCGTACCCGAACTATCGAAAAATTGCATTAACACATCTTGCTGATCACTTTCCCAACCGATGACAAATAAACTCCCGTCTCCGGAAATTGACACATCCGGACGATGGCCTCTTATCGTTACATCATCCCGGATCGGCTTTGGGGCAACGATAAATTCCTCACTGTTATTTTTACAGGACACAATAGCAAAATATATTTCTTTATTATGTTCCCAGGATACTAGAAATTTATCACTATCGGGAAAAGCCTCCAGCGTGGCCGTATCACTTATTTTGCCGCTATGGTAAAATTCCTTAAATGTTATCCGGTCATAACTAACCGCTAAAATATTTTCATCAATTTCTCCAACTAGGGTAGATTCAAACATAACAAGAACAGTTCCCTGGCTGTTTACCGCTATTTCCGGGCTGTCCTGATCCCCCGCTATTGTACTGTTTGCCTGAATGCTAAAGGGATAATTTGGTTGGGCAACCAGGAAAGTCGTAAGGCACCATTGGAGTAATATTAATACAACAAAATATTTTTTAGCCCATTTAACTGAATTTAAGATTTTTGCGCTCATTTTTTATTCCTTATGTTGGTTCATGTTCAATCCATGTTCATCCATTTAAGATTGAACATGGAAATTACCTGGCACCTTATGTGCCCAATAATGAGATTCATTGATAATAAAATAACCATCTAAAATCAAATATATTAATCGGTGTGCCTTGAAGGGTTGCCAGATCTATGTAAACACCTTGTATAATAATGCGGTATTGCCTAAACCGGCCTGTTATAATACAACCAAAGAAAAATTCCCAGCTGGTCTGGGCCCAGAGGTAAATCTATAACTTTCCGATTTTGAACAAATATACAGACAAAGATACAAAGAAATATGGTCAAGTAAGAAGAAATGCTGGTAAATAATACTTGTATTACGGATAGGCACCGGTATTGGTTTAAACGGCAAGCTTCTCGGGAGCTACCTGCTGATTATAAAATTCCCATGCGGCTTCGTTGTACTCCTGTCCAAGGTTTTCAAATAATTCTTTCACAGAAATGATTTCCTCAACCCGGTAGGCATTGGCCCCGGCAAAGGTATAGCCCTCCTCCACATTACCCTTCTGGGCATTGGTCAATGCTTTGGCAATACAGTAAGGCGCTTCTCTAAAATTACAGGTTTTTAGGCATTTCCAGGGACATTGGAAGGGTTTTCTGGCTCCGGCGGACACCTCATCAAGGAACTTATTTCTAATAGCCCTACCCGGTAAACCCACAGGACTTTGAATAATGGTAATGTCATCCTTTTTACAATTGATATATGCTTGTTTGAACTTGAGTGAGGCATCACATTCATGTGTCGCTACGAAACGGGTCCCCATTTGCACACCCTGGGCTCCCATTTTCATAAACTTAAAAATATCAGCGCCGGTATAAATTCCCCCGGCGGCAATTACCGGTATATTTTTTTCGAAAAATAATTCAAAAGGTTTAACCACTGATAGCACATCCGGCAACAGCTGTTCCAGGGCATAATCGGGATCAAAAATCTGCTCTTTCTTGAATCCCAGGTGTCCGCCTGCCATAGGTCCTTCAACCACCACCAGATCAGGGATATGATTAAACCTCTTCTGCCAGGTTTGAAATATCAATTGGACGGCCCTGCCGGAGGAAACGATAACAGCTACTTTCGTCGTTCCGCTTTTTAAGCGATCGATGGTGATGGTTTCCGGAAATTTTAAGGGCAATCCTGCCCCGAGAAAGATAATATCGATTTCTTCATCAAATGCGAGTTTTACCAATTCGTCATAATCCGACACGGCGACCATGATGTTTAAACCCAGAACACCGTTGGTAAGGGACCGGGCTTTACGGATTTCTTGTTTAAGTCTCTGTTTATTACCTTCTTTGTAACTTGTTTTTGGATTGTCCTCTAACAGACCAAGTCCAACCGATGAAATCACACCAATCCCGCCTTCATTGGCAACTGCTGAGGCCAGACCGGACATAGAAATGCCCACGCCCATACCTCCCTGGATAATCGGCTTTTTCACTTTTAGATTATTTATATTTAAATTTGATAGCTCTTCAAAACGCATGGCTTATTTCTTTCTGGTATATGTATTCATTTTAATTGATCAGATTCCGGATCAACTAAAGGTTATTTTGATTCGATATTTATCGAATCTCTAAACTTAGAATAAGTATACACATTCTATGCGTCAGAAATGGCAATACTAATGTAAAAGTAATGTAAAAGTTTATGATTTTAATAGCTTATTCTATGTATATTAGATAGTGGTAACTTAAAAACAGGATGGTACATTAATTTAAGAACTTTTCTCCACGGATTATCCGGCGCAGCCGGACACGGATTAAAACCAAAACAATAATAATTTTTAAATAAAATCCGTGTTAATCCGTGAAATCCGTGGACTATTTTTTCTTTGTATGCAGCCATCGGCTGCGGTATGAATAGATCAGATTAATTGATATACTGCGGGTGACTAAAAACAAATTCGCCATTTATCAGATTTTTAGGCAATAAAGTCCTGGAATAGAACCTGATAACGGCTAATCGCACGATGAAGAAAAAAGAGAAATCAAAACTTACTATCGATGAAATAGAGCAATGCATTTCTACGCTTGAACATTTAGTTAACAACAGCGATGAATTAACCCAACTATCCGAGCAGCATAGAATCGCTCTTATGGTTTCAGCCGGACGACTTTCACGGCCCGAGCGGGAAGAGATCAAAAAGCGTCAAAAGGACCTTAAGAAAAGCAAGCGTCAGAAAATAACTGACCATGAACGTAAAGCGCGTGCGGCTACGGGTATCAGACGTGCCCGTACGGAAAAAGTTTATCAGGCACCGGAACAACTCGAATCTGCAACCAAGAATTCAGTCAATGAAGAACGGGTATTAAAGACTCCCCGAAATTGTTATATCTGTAAAGCAGAGTATATCCATCTGCATTTTTTCTATGACACCATGTGTCCTGAATGTGCAGCATTTAATTATAAAAAACGATACCAGACGGCTTCGCTTCAAGGACAAACCGCCTTAATAACCGGCTCCCGCTTAAAAATCGGTTATCAGGCAACATTGATGATGCTGCGGGCTGGAGCGAGGGTTATTGCTACCACCCGGTTTCCGGTGGATGCCGCTCTTCGCTACGCTGCAGAGAAAGATTTTACACAATGGGAGGATAAATTACAGATTTATGGATTAGACCTGCGTCATACGCCCAGTGTAGAACTTTTTTGTCGCTATATTGAACAAAATTATGACCGTCTGGACATTCTGATCAATAATGCTGCTCAAACGGTGCGTCGCCCACCGGCCTTTTATGCCCATCTCATCAAAAATGAGAACATGCCCTTAAAGGCGCTACCCCGGAATACACGTTCAATGCTTGGTTACCACCAGAAGTGCATCGAGCAAATTGCTTCAATGGCCATACCCGGAATACAAAAGGATTTAAAGGTGCCGGTTTCATGGGAAGAAAAACTGCCCGGTATTGGTTTGCGTGCCTCTGCTCAACTTTCACAAATCCCCTATACCTATGATCATACATTAGATGCAAAACAAGTCTTCCCCAAAGGGAAAGTTGATGCGGATCTTCAGCAGGTTGACTTAAGAGAAACCAATAGCTGGCGGCTGCGTCTGGGAGAGATCGAAACGGCAGAAATGCTGGAGTTGCAATTAGTAAATGCCATCGCTCCATTTGTCATCTGCAACAGATTAATTCCGATGATGAAACGGGAAAACACCGGACAAAAGCATATTGTAAATGTTACAGCCATGGAAGGCAAGTTTCTCCGCTTTAAAAAGGACTCCCGTCACCCCCATACCAATATGGCAAAAGCTGCCCTTAATATGCTCACCCATACCTCTGCCGCTGATCTGGCAAAAAATGGAATTTACATTAATGCGGTGGATACAGGCTGGGTGACAGATGAAGATCCGATAAATCTTGCCCGCTTAAAGGAAGAATTGCATGATTTTCAGCCTCCGTTAGATATCGTAGACGGGGCTGCCAGGGTTTGTGATCCATTTTTTAATGGAATTCTAACCGGCGAACATTGGTCCGGAAAATTCCTGAAAGACTATTTTCCCATAGATTGGTAATTTATATACTTCGTATACCACGAAGCAGATCCTTCGGCTGCAAACAAAGAAAAAAATAGTCCACGGATTATCCGGCGCAGCCGGACACGGATTAAAACTAAAACAATAATAATTTTTAAATAAAATCCGTGTCAATCCGTGAAATTCGTGGATAAAAGTTTTAAATTTTTTGCTAAGAAAACAATGTTTTTGGCTATTATCACATAATATATGGTTAAATAGCAGCAGAAGCGCAACATATAAAAAGGTAAGTATATGCTGTCTAATCAATTTCATGCGGTCGACTGGACAATTATCGTTATTTATACGCTGATTACTTTATTTTTCGGCTATATTTCTAAGAACTATTTAAGTGGATATCTTGGTTATCTCATCGCCGAGCGTGATTTAACAAAATGGTTAGGAGTGGCTACATTATCTAGTGGTGAGATCGGACTGGTGACACTTATGTATTTTTCTGAAGCGGGATATGTCAATGGATATGCCGCTTTTATCATTGCCCCGATAATGCTGTTTGGCATGATTTTTATCGCCAAAACAGGATTTATCCTAAAAGGCCTCCGACAATTGAGATTACTTACCTTACCGGAGTTTTTTGGTATTAAGTATAATAAAGCTGTCCGGATTGCCGGCGCCCTGCTTGTTTTTATTGCCGGTGTAATGAATATGGGTTTGTTTCTTTCACTTGGCGGAAAGTTTATGCTATATATGATGGGTATTGATAATCGTTACCTGCCCTTAATTATGGCCATTTTACTGGTTTTTGTATTAGTCTATACCATACTGGGAGGAATGATTTCTGTTATTTTTACCAATTATATCCAGTTTGTATTTATAAATGTCGGATTGCTTATCGTTACCTATTTCGCGATTAATGCCGTTGGCTTTAGTAATATCGGTCAAACACTGATGACTCATTTTAAAGATGTACCGGATGGCGCCTTTAATCCGATATCTAATCCGAATTATGGTTGGGCGGCAATCATCTGGTTTGTTGCCAATTGCATTTATACATGGCCCCCGGATACGGTTCGCGCTCTTTCGGCAAAAAATACCAAAGAGTCCAGTTCGATGTTTTTTATCAACAGCTTTACACTTCTAGGTCGGGCAATGATTCCTGTTATGTGGGGAGCCTGTGCACTGGTATTTTTAAATATGCATCCGGAAATATCTTTACCCTTTGTTAATGGCAGGCCTGATACACAATCAGCGATGCCAATATTCATGTCTCATATCATTCCCATAGGCATCACCGGTGTACTTACCACCGCTGCTTTTGCAGCCATGATGTCCACTTTCTCCAGTTATTTATTAACCTGGAGTTCCATCCTGGTAAATGATATTGTGGTGCCGGGATTGCCCCAATTTGATTTTTCCGACAATACCAAGATCTGGCTTACAAGATTTTTTTTAATAGGGTGTGGTATTTTTCTGTTTGTTTTCGGATTAATGTATAGTCCGCCTAAAACGGCCTTAAGATTTATATATGTTACAGGAACGATGCTTTTTGCTTCTTTATTGGGCGCCGTGGCACTCGGGTTATATTGGAAAAAATCAAATGCGGTTGGTGCTATGATTGCAATAATAACAAGTGCCATTCTGCCCTTAGGACCGATTTTTCTTGAGGGTAGAGTGATGCTGCCGGAGCAATGGGCCTGGATCATTAATGATAAATTTATTAGCCCACTCACGTTTGTGGTCGCAGTGGCAGGAATGATCATTGGATCTCTATTGACACAAAAAACCTGTCCGCCCAAAAGTCTTAAATTTTATAATGATTGAGCCAAAGGAATTGCTATGATTTGGAAAGTATTTTGGGAATGGTTGTTTTTCTTCTCCGTAATTTTATATGCATTGATTACCATATCGGTAACAGTGTTGGGTGGTAGAGAATTAATGGCTCTTCTTGCTACTTTAAAGAAAAACGCCGCGAACAATGAAAAGAAATAATCTCTTATCACCCGAATAATGTTATTATCTAAATTAACCCATGAGTGTCCGGTTAAAACTTTAATGATTAGCAATTATAACCGGAATATCTAATAGTTTAGAGCTAAAATAAACATAGAGACTTGATTTAAAGAACTCACTCTAAATCTCCGCCAAAGGAGACTGTTGCAGATTAGGTCATTTTTATGAAAAAATGCATTTCTCAATTTTATGAGGCAAAATCTATTCCCCCTTAATAAAGGGGGGTAGGGGGTTGTTTATAAATAACATAAAGTAATTTTATATCCCCCTTAGTCCCCCTTTTCCAAGGGGGAGACAGAGCTTGCATATATATAAAGTTGTACGAATAAAGTAATACTGCAATAGCCTGAAAGGGCGGATCCGCCTACTGATGTGACCTCTCCTGGAAAGAGAGAGACTTTGGGCATGAGGTTTTTAATTCTTGGTTATTTTTTACACTACTGACTCGAAAAGCAGGAGATTATATGGAAAACCGGGAAAAATATTATCAACTACTTGAAGATACTCTACATGATAAAAAAGTTGATATTGATGATGTTAGGGAAAAACTCAAAAATCAGGTTGTTGAACTACCTTCATGGGCGGTGGGAAATTCTGGTACACGCTATGGTACTTTTCGGGATAAGGGCGCTGCTCAGACTATCTGGCATAAAATCGATGATTGTGCCGAGATTCAGCGTGTCGTTGGAATTTGCCCGGTTATGGCAAGTCATGTTTTATGGGATGTAACAGAAGATGGTGATTATCAACCGGTTCGAGAATATGCCGAAGAAAGAGGATTAAAGATTGGTACGGTGCATCCCAATACGTTTATGGGTCAGCAGTTCCGTTTTGGAAGTGTGTGTAATCCTTTTGAAGATATCAGGAAAGATACGATCAATCACTTCAAAGATTGTGTCAGAATTACCAGGGAAATGGGTTCTAAAGCCATAGGCATCTGGCTCGCTGACGGAACCAATTATCCCGGTCAGGATAATCTCAGGGCACGAAAGCGGCGTTTGTACGAGGGATTGGAAACTCTGTATGAGTCAATGGATGATGATATGATTCTCCTGATTGAGTATAAACCATTTGAACCTGCTTTCTATACAACCGATATTATGGATTGGGGTATGTCTTTATTAATGTGCTCAAAATTAGGGGATAGAGCGAAAGTACTTGTTGATCTTGGTCATCATTTGCATGGAGTAAATGTTGAACAAATCATTGCTGTGCTGCTTGACGAAAGAAAACTGGGAGGTTTTCATCTGAATAACCGTAAATATGCAGATGATGATTTGATGGTTGGGACAATAAATCCGCTGGAACTATTTCTGATTTTTAATCAGATTGTAGATGCCGAGTTCGATAATGCCGGATCGGAAATTACTTATATGCTAGATCAATCTCACAATATTGAACCGAGTATCGAAGGAATTATACAGTCACTCATGAATACTCAAACAGCATATGCGAAAGCACTAATCGTGGATCGTATGAAATTGCGAGAGGCCCAGCAGAATGGTGATGTTATGTTAGCAAATCGAATGATAATGGAAGCGTTTGAAACAGATGTTAATCCACTCCTGGCTAAAGTACGTCAAGAATTGGGACGTGAAGTTGATCCCTTACTAGCTTACCGTAAGGGAAAATATAGCGAAAGGATTGCCAAATTACGTCAAGACACCGGGATTGATACCCTTGGGGGTTAAAAATGACCTCAAAGCAGCGCGTTCTATCTGTTCTCAATAAACAGATGCCGGATAAAATTCCGACGTTTGAATGGATTATTAATCCGGATATCATAGAAAAGATGACCGGCCAGAAATCTGAAATTGAATTTATTAAACAGTTTGATATTGATGGGATAGCGATTGGTACGGATATGAAACGTGCGAGAGTGGACGATAAACACTATTTAGATGAATGGGGGATTAAGAGAGTTTCTTATGGCGAATATCCAACACCTGTGGGAATTACAATAAGAAATAAAAATGACCTGAAAAAATTGATGATTCCTGATACTAATGCGGACTATCGATTCAACAAAATAACATCTGTTATGAATGAAATTGGTGATGAAAAAGCGATTATCATCAGATTACGGGATGTGTTTTCACAACCCCGGGATTTAATGGGTTTTGAAGGTTTTCTTTTATCATTTTATACCCAACCGGAATTAATTCATGAATTAATGAAAATAAGTGTTGATTACAATTCAAAATTAGCTGAGAGGGCAATGAAATTAGGCGGGGAAATTATTGTTGTCGGTGATGATATTGCCGACAACAGTGGGTTACTTCTCAGTCCCGGCATGTTCCGAGAACATGTTTTACCTTATTTTAAAAAATTAATACATAATTTCAAAAGTCTTGGATTTTATATCATCAAGCATAGCGATGGTAACATTATGGATGTTATAGAAGATTTAATAGATACGGGTATTGATTGTATAGATCCCATTGATCCTCTAAGTGGAATGGACATTGGGTACATAAAAATAAAATACGGAAATCGAATTTGTATAAAAGGAAACGTAGATTGTGTATCTACCCTGGTGGATAAAAACACGGAGGATGTTATAAATGAGACAAAAAACTGTATCCTGAAAGCCTCCATTGGGGGGGGACATATCATATCATCCAGCAATTCAATACATGCCGGGATCAATCCGGCAAATTATAAAGTCTTTCTTGATACAATAAAAGAATATGGGACGTATCCATTAAATATCGATAAGCTGGAAGGTAGTTTTAAAAGTTCATTGTAAAATAGGCGTAAAAGATGAAAAAAGAAAAAAGATTTCTTGCCTTTGATATTGGCGCTGAAACAGGTCGAGCCATTGTTGGTATCATCGATACGGATCAAATTACATTAAATGAAATTTACCGTTTTCCCAACGGCGGGGTTGCGATAAATAACCATTTACACTGGAATATATTGGGCCTATACACGCAATTGTTGGAGGGATTGAAAATTTATGTAAGAGAATATGGACCGGATCTTAACGGTATCGGTGTTGATACCTGGGGCGTTGATTTTGGTTTATTCGATTCAAAGGGGAATTTAATAGGAAATCCTTATCATTACCGTGATGACAGGAATAAAGGTACACCAGAAATCATAGATAAAAAGGTTGGGAATGAAGAAATCTATAATCTGACAGGCATCCAGCTCCTTCCTTTTAATACTGTTAATCAGCTGGTCTCTATGGTTGAAAGTCATGATCCTGCCTTGAACATCACTGAGAAGATATTATTTATGGCCGACATCCTTCATTATTTCTTGACAGGCGAAATGGCCATGGAATACACGGCCGCATCTATCTCACAACTATATAACACAGCCATGGGTAAATGGGAAAAATCAATATTTGAAAAGCTTAATATCCCCTATCATTTAACGGCTAAGATAATTAGAGCCGGTGATATCATTGGATATCTGAAAAAAAATATAGCAAATGAAGTTGGGCTAGGCAAAATCCCGGTTATTGCACCTGCCGTTCATGACACGGCAAGTGCTGCGGTAGCTATTCCCACAACTGAAGAATCTGGATGGGCATTTTTAAGTTCTGGTACGTGGTCCATTGTAGGTTTAGAAGTGGAAAAACCGATTATCACTAAACAGAGTCGTGAATTAAATATGTCAAATTCAGGAGGAGCTGCAGGAAAAATACTATATTTAAAGAATATAATGGGTCTCTGGATCATCCAATGTTGCAGAAAAATATGGCATCAAACAGATCATTCAATTGATTACCCTGAAATAGTTGCGATGTCAGATGAGGCAAAGCCTTTTGTTTCATTTATTGATCCGGATGATCTGTGTTTTTTAAATCCAAATAACGCGCCTCAGCAAATAATTGAATTCTGCCAACGGACGAATCAAAAAATACCCCAATCAGACGACATTGGATTAATCAGCAGAATCGTATTTGAAAGTTTAGCATTAAAATTTCGCTATGTTCTTGATCGGTTAATTGAATCAGCGGGTAAAGAAGTAAACACACTTCATATTACCGGTGGTGGCTGTAAAAATGAGACTTTGAACCAGTTTACTTCAAATGCGCTGGGTAAAAAAGTAGTTGCCGGTCCGGTGGAGGCAACAGCGATCGGCAATATTATGGTTCAATCCATTGGTGCCGGAATTTACTCCTCTTTGTGTGAAATAAGAAGAGTGATTAAAAATTCGTTTAACATGAAAGAATATTTACCCCAGCATGAAGATTCATGGAATGCTGCTTATGACCGGTTCAGGAAAATTGTTAACTAGCTGGGAAAATTTATCTCTTGTAGAGACGTAGCATGCTACGTCTCTACTTCGTTATCATAGTGGACTTCGTAGTTAATGAATTTTTTCATTTCCAACCATAGACTATGTTTTGAATTAATCTGGAAAATAAAAATAAGGAGGGAGAGATTGTGTCAACAGTCATAGGTATATTAGCTGCGGTTTTTTCAGGAGTACTCAATGGCAGCTTTGCTGCTCCAATGAAACTGAACAAGAACTGGGAGTGGGAAAACACCTGGATATTATATGCTGTCTCCGCCTTGATTATTTTCCCTTTTATACTCATATGGTTGACGATACCAGAACTCTTAGAAATATATACCCGGGTTCAAACAGGCGTGCTCATCAGAACTTTTCTTTTTGGTCTTGGATGGGGGATAGGATCTCTATTATTCGGCTTAGGTTTATATTTAGTCGGCCTATCTCTGGGATACACTATTATTATGGGACTCATCGCCGTAACGGGTGCATTGGTTCCAATGTTAGTGCATTATCCGGAGAGTTTTTTAACCATTGGAGGAATAGTGATAATCGCTGCAATGTTTGTTACCGGTGCGGGTGTTGCATTATGTGGAATTGCTGGGATGATCCGCGATAAAAACCAAAAAGACAATAAAGAGAGCCAGGAAACACGTGTTAAATTTAAATTGGGATTTCTGGTATGTCTCGCCTCCGGCCTGTTCAGTGCGATGTTAAACTTATCTTTTTCCTTTGGTGCTCCGATCGCAGAGGCAGCACGCCTTTACATGGGAGAATTAGGAACACCATTTAAAGCAAATAATGCTGTCTGGTTCTTAGCGCTGACAGGGGGATCGATTCCATTTTTGATATATTGTGGTTGGCTTCTTTTAAGCAGGCGAACCTATCAAAAATTTACAGAGTCAGGAACCGCCCTTTATTGGTTCTGGTCATTTTTAATGGGAGCAATATGGATCAGCTGTATTGTGCTCTATGGGGCCGGTGCCAACCAACTGGGTCATCTGGGAACCACAATCGGCTGGTTGATATTAATGGCGGTAACCGTTTTAGTGGGCAATGTGTGGGGGATTCTTACCGGAGAGTGGAAAGGCGCGCCTAAAAAAGCGCGGTTGCGGATGGGCCAGGGCTTAGCCCTACTCATCGGTTCGGTATTTTTGGTTGGTGTAGGGAAAATCTTATTAGGCTAAGCGATTATTAATTTAACGTATTAGAGAGATGAATGAATCAGGATAATATTTTCTTACAGAATAGATATCATAAATAAAAGTCCCTCTTTTCTCAAGAGAGGGATTTAGGGTGAGTTCTTTAAATAAACAAACCATTTGATTTTCCGATGATAATTTAAAATGATTTAAATTCTAACCGGACACTCATGATACTTAGTAACAAATTACAAATAATCATTTATTTCAAAAAACCCTTGACTCAGAGTATGTTTATTTTTACGTTATTTATTATTATCGGTACCGTTCAACCTTATGCATACATCAGATTTTCGTTTTAGATTATAACAGTTTTTCTACTTCTGTACAATGTAAAGAGTATTTTGATGCCCCCCTTCGTATTTCGATCGGAGGAATTTTATAATTCCTGGTTTTGATACAACAATTATTCGGATTGAAATATCAATGACATGAATAAGACCATTACCCGGCGTCAATTCCTGAAAAGAACTTCATGCATTACCACTGGTCTTGCTGCCTTTCCTTCTATTATTCACGGCTCTGTTCTTGGGAAACAAGGTAAAATCTCTCCTGCTAACAAAATCACGATTGGAATGATCGGTGTCGGATCCCATGGAACGAATATGAATCTAAGAAGCTTTCTTGGTCATGAGGATGCACAGGTAATTGCCGTTTGCGATGTCGACAGAGGGCACCTCTTACGCGCGGAGACTATTGTTAATCAAACCTATGGTAATCAAGATTGTTCCGTCTACCGGGACTTTCGCGAGATTATTAACAGAAAAGACATCGACGCTGTCATGATTTCCACACCCGATCACTGGCATGTACCCATAGCGATCATGGCTTTACAGGCCGGTAAAGATGTGATCTGCGAAAAACCTACGTTAACCATTCAGGAAGGACGTGTGCTGGTAAACGCTGTTAATCGGTATGGTGCTGTTTTCCAGACATCAACCGAAGACCGATCTGTTTATGTATATCATCGTCTGGCAGAATTGGTGAGAAACGGCAGAATTGGCCGGTTAACGACTATTCGGGTGAAATTGCCCAAGCAACCGACGTTTGCGGGGGATCCAACACCCATGCCGGTACCGGAAGAACTGGATTGGGAGATGTGGCTTGGGCCGGCGCCGGAAGCACCGTATACAATGGACAGGGTACATTTCAATTTTCGCTGGCATTTTGATTATTCTGCCGGCATCATTGCCGATTGGGGAACCCATCTTTTTGATACCGCCCAGTGGGCAAATGATACGGAAAGAAGCGGCCCGGTCGAAGTTGTTAGCAATGGGACCTTTTGGGAAGAAGGGCTCTATAATACCCCAAAGGACTATCATGTAGAGTATACCTACGAAAATGGGGTTAAACTGATTGTTGATTCCGGCGGGACTTCTATCCGCTGTGAAGGCACGGAAGGATGGATTGAAAGCCCCCACTGGCTGGCCCCTTTAAACGCAGATCCGCCGGGCATTTTGAGTTCAGTCATTCAACCGGGTGAAGTGCATTTATTCACCTGTCCGGGGGGTGAACACCGGAATTTTTTAGATTGTGTGAAATCACGTCAGGAGCCGTACTTCCCGGCAGAAATCGGTCACCGGGTAGCAACGCTATGTCATCTGGCGAATATTTCATTGCTGTTGGGGAAAAGTTTAAAATGGGATCCCGTCAATGAGATCTTTCCGGAAGATGAAACCGCCAACCGGATGTGTTTCCGGGCAATGCGCAGTCCCTGGCATCTTTAGGACAATGCAGGAAGTGTTTGGATAGGGTTTTGTTGAAGAAAAATATCGAATAAATCCAGAACTCCTGACCCTCCCCCAGCCCCTCCGTGCTTGCAGGGAGGGGTGTCAACCCGCCTCAGGCGGGGAGACGGGGTGGGTTATTGCACGAGATGAATTACTGTAATAAAACATGTAAAACCAATACCCCATCCTTGTAGAGGATGCATTTTTGATTATATTCATCAGAACATGTCTGCACTTATATAATGTCCGCGATTATTAATCCTCTACGAGGATTAAATGTTTTTGGATTACGATTTTTTTCTACAAAAATAAAACCTCTACGAGGTTAATAATCTAATTCGCTCTAACAGTATGAAAGGAAAATAATGATTACAAAAAAATATATAATTTTTACATCATCATGATATAACTGAGGAAAATATATGAAAAAGACATTAAACTTTTTTAACCTCTCTATAACAATCCTGATTCTCATTGCGCTAGCCGCCTGCAATCAGGCTGGCGATGGAAATCCTTGGAAACCGCTTTTTAACGGAAAGACCCTGAAAGGCTGGCACAAAGTACCCGGTGGAAATTGGACCGTAGCGAATGGTATGATTATCGGGACCAGTCACAAAGAAGAAGAGCGTCATGGTATTTTGCTGACCGATCAACGCTATCGGAATTTTAATCTGCGTCTTAAATTTAAAGCACTGAAAGGCAACAGTGGTCTCTACTTCCGTGTAGATACCGTTGACAGTAAAGTATCCGTCAACGGATTTCAGGCGGAAATAGATGAACGTAAAGATATCGGTGGATTGTATGAAACCGGCGGACGAGCCTGGGTCGTACAACCAACCGTGGAAGAAGTTCAAAAATATTTCAAAGTTCACGACTGGAATGAGATGATTATTTCAGCCAAAGACCGTCATATAACGGTTTATGTCAATGGTGTTAGGACCGCAGAACTGCTCAATGACCCGGGCCGGTTAGAAGGTCATATCGGACTGCAATTGCATGGCCATATGGAAATGCATGTTATGTTTAAAGATATTGAGATACAAGTTTATTGATAATAAATCACCGTAGAGTACGGCCTGGAACGTGACGAGAATAACACCATAAAAGAACAAATAACAAATTACAAATATCAAATAAATTCCAAATCACAATTTCAAAAATTCAGTCAATTAAGTTTTTGTCATTAGTATTTTGAAAATTGATTATTATTTGGATTTTGTAATTTGCAATTTGATATTTGTTTGCACCCAACGGCTGCGGGATGAATTAATCAGGATAGATAAAGTTATAAGTCGACGAGGAAGAACATATTTTGCCACTACTGAGGTATTAATATGATACGGCCGGTTTATAATATTAAAATATTTTTTTATGTCATTATACTGCTAATTTGTATTTCTCCTTTACAGGCACAATGGGATGATTCGGAAATAAGACATCTTACCCGCAGTAAACTGTGGTCATCGTTTCGTATGTCCGGCCTTCAGGGGCCACAGGCCCAGGATACTTCCGCGGCTAATGATGAGGCCGGTTTGAGTTATCCGGGCAGCAGTATTCGGAGAGGAGAATATGAGCGCTACTGGAATGCAGATATTTATAATTTTCCCGGGGGCGCCCTCGGCGGGGTTGCATCGCCGAATGCAGCCCGGAATGTAAATTCGCATGGTGAGGGAACATTTATATTAGCCAAAACGGGTAGTACAAAACACATTTCTTATTCTGGTCCGCGTACAACTTCGACAGATGTGGTTGCCATGGTTTATGACGCAGCGATGGGACCCGAATTTGATCTGGGCATTGATGATGGAAAATCAACCTATTGGCCAGGGGCACCGTTGCCTGATCCTCCGCAGTCACCGATAGAGATTCATAATTATGCTTACCATGACTATATCGGAAGAGATAATGAGGCTGAAGAAATTATGATTGTAAAATGGACGACCGGCGTAGGGATCACAGGGACAAAAAAAGCGAAAGCCTGGAGTTATCAGAAATATGATGATTTTTTTATTGTCGAAAATGTTTTTGAATATACCGGAGATTCCAATGGTGACGGCGTGGTTACTGTCGATGACGTATATGGCACGGATCTTCCTGTTTTGACCGACGTTTATTTTGCTTTTGGTAATATGTTTTCATCTTCCCTGATGGGAGAGTGCTGGGGTGATGATATTATCGGTGGATGGAGAAGTTGGCGACATAATGGCCCATTCGCCCAGGACGATCACTATAAATACAGCGATTCTCCCGGATATCTGGCACTATTGTCTGAGGATACGCATAATTATACCGGTAAAAAAATGAGTTATGGATGGGATGGGGATGATCCGGACAATGATTATGACGATACAGGCGAGCCTTATGTGGATAAATATGTTCAGCGCAATACCGGAAATGAACAACAGGGGCAGAGTGAGATGCAACTTTTGTCTTATGCCTTTATAGGCATGGCCCCATTGGATTATGATCCTTCCAACGGATTTTCTAATGATCCGGACATATATGTGGCCCCTGCTTCCCTGGATCAACCGTCACGTAGTAAATGGTGGCCGCTCTATCGACTGGAGGATAAACCTCTTGAACCCAATTTGATCTCTTTTACAGAAGAAGAAATATATGATATGATAACCGATGATGACCCGGCAATATTTCCGGATCCCCCAGGTGCGGATGCTTTGCGACTGGTGGGGACCTATGCCCATTTCCAGGTATACGGCCCCTACAGGCTGAATCCGGGTGAAAAAGTTAAAATAGTGATGGCCTTTATCGGGGGTTCCGGGGCGGATTATCTTGCCAATCAAGGCGTCTATGATCCAAAAACGGCACCGGAGAATGCCTGGGCGCGTTCCATCGAACCCGGAAAAATGGCAGAGTTCAAATTGGGAGAAAAGTCGTTATTTTATAATTTATCCCTTGCCCAGGAAATTTATGACTTGGCGTACGATGTCCCGGATCCTCCACCGGATGTTTTTATCGATAATGTAGTTCCGAATGCCAGTGGACACCTGCAGATATTTTGGTCTGATGGAGGACTGGATGCCGAAGATCCCGACTATACAGGCGAGGAAGCAAAAGACGTGGCTGGCTATCGTGTTTATAAAATGTTGGTTGGAGGGGCAGCGGGAAAAGCCGACCCCCTCGAGCCGAGAAGTGATGACAAATTAACCAGAAATTGGCACAATGGTCCTTATGCATTATTAGATGAGATCCGAACGGGGCAACTTATCAGCGCTATCGGATTAATTACGTATAATCCGGATAAGCATCGCTATATGTGTACCGATCCTACAACGGAGGCAAGAGCATCGCGATACTTTTATACGGAGGAAGGAGCATCGCTATACTTATATAGTGTACGATCATTTGATAGCGGGCATGATGATTGGAATAATACCGGTATGGCAATACCATCTCTGGAGAGTGGATTATCGGCGCCGGAACAAAAAATGTTGCTCAGTAAGGAACCATACAGCGCAGCCAGCCCGGTGGCAGATAATATGGAACAGACAATTAGGGTCGTTCCAAATCCCTATAAAAAAGATGGGGTGCATGAGTATTCCCTTTCTAATGCCATTAAATTTTTTAATATTCCGCAAAAATGTACGATAAGCATTTATTCTGTAAATGGTGAACTTGTGGACCGGGTTGAACATAATCAATCCTCACCGCTGGGTGAGTGGGATCAACAGACTATAAAATTTGCCGGTGATATCGCACCGGGGATTTATTTCTGGGTGGTTGAATCAAAACTGGAAGGCAACTATAGATATACTATTACAAAAGGAGATACACTTCCTCCGGTGTATATGAATAGCAAGGGTAAGATACAAAAAGGGACTTTATTAATTATTCGATAATTTAGATATAATTGATTTAAGAACAAGGAAAATCGATTAACGATTTGCGAAGTGTTAGAAAATCTGAAGTCTAAAATCAGCCTGTCCCACACTTGATGCGGGATTAATCCTTGTTCGATATTCAAAATATTTCTATTACTCTGACATTTGAATAATAATTCTAATTCGTGAAATTCGTGGATTTCTTTTTTTGCAGACTTGGACTGGGGTATAATTGGGACAAGTTATACAATATTTGAGGGTGAAAATTTTGTGAAACTGCTTAGCATACGTCAACCAGTAATAACCGGATCATTGATTCAAAAAGCAATGGTTATTTCATTGATTCTTGTTATTTCTGCCTTTATAGAAGCCAGTGTCATTAATATGGATGATACAAATTCGATCGGAATAAAAATGATTCCCATCGCTCCGGGAACGTTCCAAATGGGAAGCAACAATCCGTTGCCCGAGGACTGGGATGAGGAACCGGCTCATAAGGTGACCATAACAGCACCTTTTTATATTTCTGAAACGGAAGTGACCATTGGGCAATATCAAACATTCCGGGCCGGCTTTAGTGGTTCAATGACCGAGGGTCCCTATATGGTGGGCATCAGCTGGTATGATGCGACGGCCTTTTGTGAGTGGTTGAGCAAAAAAGAAGGAAAAACGTATCGATTACCCACCGAAGCAGAGTGGGAATATGCAGCCAGAGCCGGAACAGATTCGCCCTTCTGGGCAGGTAATAAACCTCCCCAGCCTGAAGAACCCAACCCATGGGGTCTCAAGAATGTTCATACCGGGCCACTGGAATGGTGTTATGATTGGTATGGACTTTATTCTCATGATGACCAAAAAGATCCGCTAGGCCCGGAGACAGGAATCACCCGTGTTATCCGGGGCGGTGGTCTGGATCGTAAAACGCCCCATTATGCCCGTTCCCGAAACCGGGCCTCCTACGGCGCATCATTCGCTATAATGGCAGGTACAAATGTCACGGATTTTTCTGAGGGAAATGAATATTCTGCAGAATCCACCCTGGAAGGGATCATCGGGGTCTGGTACGGCACGACAAAATTTGATAATTCCAAGGCGGTTGACCATATGACGACTTTAAATGTGGACTGGAACGATTTTCAACAACCGGGAGAAGATCGTGAAACCCAATGGTCTGCTCACTGGGAGGGCACTTTAATTGCCCCGGCTAATGGTGAGATTACCTTTCATGTCGCTTCTGATTATAGCGTCGTGCTGAGTATTGATAATCAAAATGTTGTCGATTGGGAAGGCGCGGAGAGCGAAAAATCGGGGAAAATAGTATTAGAAAAGGATATTCATTATCCTATCCGCATCCGTTATATTCACAATCGTGGTGAACGCAGTTACCTTAATATTAACTGGAGCTGGCAAGGTCAGGAAAAAGCAGCGATTCCTAAGGCAAATCTCCTGCATTCACGAGTGCAGCAAAAGAAAATGACCCGGATCGTACCCCGCACCTATCTGCCGGGACATCATTCGATCGGTTTCCGGATCGTGCAGGGGGATTTATCGGAAATCAAACCGCTGACAATAGAAAAACCCTTCTTTCAGCAATGTATCATTCAAAATCAATCGCTTGTGAATCAAGGACCGGACCCGGGCACACCCTGGTATCGCCGTCGTCCCGTTGTCCCGATTCCGCCGACTGATGTTTCGTGGGAGGCAAGCCGTGCTGTCGGATTGCCTAAAGGTATGTGGCCTCATATTCATAATCCAGGTCTGGGGATTTGTCCAAATGGCGACCTGTTAGCGAGCTTTTATACGGCCAAATTAGGGCCTCGTGGGGAGGACCAACCGGAGGTATTATTGATTGGTACACGTTTACGCTTCGGAGCCGACCAGTGGGATATGCCGGATATATTTATCGATTTTGCCGATGTAAATACAACCTCACCCTGTTTCTACAAAGAGGGCCAAACGCTGTATCTTTTTTGCGGCCATACTTTTTATGACCGCCATTATCCTTTTCAGTGGATCACTTCCACCGATAATGGTGGCACATGGAATGAACCATACTTTCCCCAGATAACGAATGATCTTGGACCCTATACGCCTCAACCCATCAATACAATTTTTCGAGGAAATGATGGGGTATGGTATGTGCCAACGGATGGTTATGGAGGGACTTCAGTTCTCTGGGCCAGCAAGGATAATGGACGTACATGGATTGATACCGGGGGCCGGACCTTTGGTCGTCACACCACTTTTCAGATGCTTAAAGACGGCCGGATCCTGGGTATGGGAGGGAAAAAGACCCATATTGATGGATATATGCCAAAATCAATTTCAAGCGATGGCGGTAAAAACTGGATTGTAAGCAAAACTCCCTTTTCTGAAATGGGTGGCAACCAGAGACCCTGTCTCATTCGTCTTCAGAGCGGCCGCTTATTTATGTGTGGGGATTTTCAGCACAAATCCGGGCGCCATCCTGAAGGTGTTAAACAACGCGGTTCTTATGTGGCCTTATCAGATGACGAAGGTGAAACCTGGCATATTAAACAGTTGAAAGGTACATTGACACATTATGAAGATAATCTGTATGAAACCATTGGCTATTCAGTGGCCCGGCAAGCACCCAATGGTATCATTCATATCTTAAGCAGTGCAACCACTCCACTACAACACTTCGAAATTAATGAAGCCTGGATTCTTAACGAAAAAGCTGCCTGGGATTTGATTTATAAGCCGAAAGTGATAGCGAAGGAAGAATACAAGGAGTTCTATCCTTCGGGAAAAATTAAAACCCTATGGCAGGGTGGTGTTACTACCGAAGGTTTGTATATGCATCAGGGACAACAGATCTGGTACTACGAATCTGGTCAAAAGCAATGGGAAGTAAATTGGGAGGGCGGCAGAAAAACTGGCGATGAAACCTTTTGGGATGCATCTGGTGGTATTAGATGGACCTGGAGACATAATAATGATGGAACCAGCATCTGGACACAGTATTGGTCAAATGGTAATAAAAGATCGGAGTCTTCCTGGTATAATTTCAGAGCGGAAGGATCTGCCAGACGCTGGGATTTATGCGGTAATTTAATCAGTGAAAAAATATTTTCCTCCGGCCGTATGCAATAATTTTAAATCAGTTATTAACCTGATCTAATCACAAAGATCTCACGCCCATCCGAGCCACGTCTGCGCCGGGCAGGCCGGGCAGGCAGATGCGCAGAGACCTGCCCGCCCTCTGGCGGGGATCAGCCTTTTGGACTATTTTTCTTGTTTGCAGCCAACGGTTGCGGTATGATCTACAATTGGGTGAGAGTTCGGTCAAGGTTCATCCGCAATATTTTCAGGTCTATCTTAGGGGTCTTTCATTTGATATGATTTTCCAAAATTAAGTCGCTAAAAACTATTGACAATTAAAAAATCAAAATATATATTGCAAATATATCTTTTATTCCGAAAAAATGGACATAACATCAATAATTACAATAGATTGCTTCATCCCGCCGCGTCGTAGATCCCGTTTTACGGGGTAGGCGGGCAGGTTACTCATTCTTCGTGATTCACAATGACGGTGCCCTTATCGTCATTGCGAGCGTTAGCCTCAGCCCCGGCTGATCCGCCGAGGCGGAAAGCGATCTCCATCGTGATTCGATTGGGATTGCTTCGTCCAGATAAAAAGAATCGAGACAGTTCCGTTTTATTTGCTACAGATACAATTTAATTACATTTCCCATTTGGAAGGAGGTGATATCTACCAATTTATTTTAGGTCATTGGCAAGGATAAAATTTGATTACATTTAATATGGAAGGAGGTGACATACCTAATCAATTCAAGTAATTGGCTGGATCGTACTATACTCCAGTGATATATTAGTTGGGGGGCGTAGTAGAACAAGTTCAAAAATAGTTCTGAACTCACAAATTATAAGGAGAAAGAAATGAAGAGTTCGTTACTTCATGTAATTTTTGCTGTGATTTTAACCCTGTTTGTATCCGGAGTAGTTGCGCAAGAATGGTCAGGACCAAAATTTGATGCACGTTTGGGAGATCCCTACTCTCAAAATTGGGTGTCAAGTGATTGCAAGCACGCTCAGTACGACACAAATGGGGTCATAGTTGTAAACGGTGCGGAGCAAATTCAACCATTTGGCTGTTACGATGATAATCCGGTATTATCACCCGAGTTTATGTCCCTTCAAAAAGCGTATGGAATCGACATTTTACATGTTGATTACAGAATTTACTCGCTGCCGACATGGCAATCACTTACAGAGTGTGCCGATTTAAACACGTATAATGGGCAAATGAAGGAAGAAGCTCGTCTTCATCACAACTATCGACAGGCTTTTATGGCACCCTTTGATGACGCAGACGATGAGTGGGAAGGCTATACTATCGTGTGGATGGCGCGAGCGGAAGACCTGCCGGGAAACATTGGTATGCGCGTAAAAGCTTACGCAGGTGCCAATGCCGGTGAAGTGGTAGAAACCAGCATT
>CAZBBC010000048.1:0-27846 GCA_964489835.1 uncultured Calditrichota bacterium | reverse complement strand
CGCTTTTCCACATGAATGTAGTAAGGTATCTGGCAGGGTGTGCCATCAGGTAATACCCAGTCCTTCCATTCACTATCTTTGAGCAGAAAACCGCGTCCCAGCTCAATCGTATCGACATGAAACAGATCCAAGACATCCTCATCGACGATCGCCAGTTGTTGAATGACATCATAAACACGAATGGGCTTGGCCGGTAGTCCCAGAAATTGACGCAATTTTGAGTAAGCGATGGCTGAGATACCCGACGACCGGTGACCGGAAAAATCTATGGGCACGCGATCTGGTTGTTGATGTTCCATCGACGAGATAATACGTTTTTTTGAACCCATACTCTCAACCACCATCATTTTTGAAAACCTTTCCTATCTAAAGCAATTTTCACGGGTCTGTCCACAATGACTCGTCCAACAACACTTGATTCGCTGCTTTTTTCCATAAATTGAATTGTTTCTTTTCCCGATGTCCATACTACGCGGTTTATTGAACCATCCGGCGCATCAGCCTAATGCGTATCTATTTTTATGCCTTTGTTTTTCTGTATCTCTATACAGGAAAGAGTGGTAAAGATACCAAACACAGGCAATATTTTTAAAATGTGATTCATATCATATTCGTTTTCAAATACGTCAATTCAGGTTAAATCTGTCCCTCAGGCGTATATCCTTAGATGAAGATCCAATCATTACCTCAAAAATACCCGGTTCAACAATCCAACTTTTTAAGGTTGGATGAAAAAAAGAAAAAGCACTTATATTGAGTTCGAATCCGACGACTGTGCTTTGAGCAGCCTTCAAATGTATCTTTTTAAAACCTTTCAACTCTTTAAACGGCCGATCAATACTGGATTTTACATCTCGAATATAAAGTTGGACAATCTCATCCCCAGCACGATTACCAATATTTTCCACGGTCGCGCTTATATAAATAGTATCATTTTTATCGATAACCTGCGGTATTATTTTTAATTGACGATACTGAAATTGTGTATAAGAAAGGCCATGCCCAAAAGGAAAAAGCGGTTCGACATTATTTGTATCAAAATACCGATAGCCAACATAGATACCCTCCGAATAATCCACACTTTCTTTTGTACCGGGATAATTTGCAAAAGATGGCGAATCTTCCCAGCGCTTCATAAAGGTCATGGGTAATTTTCCGGAAGGATTAATATCACCAAACAGGATATCTGCCAGGGCATTTCCGCCTTCCTGCCCCGGATAAAATGCTTCAATGACCACCGGTACATTATTTATCCACTCTTGCATTGTTACCGGTCCGGCATTGAACAAAACAACGATGCAATTTTTATTGACCTGCGAAACATTATTTATAAGTTCAATTTGGTCAGCGGGTAATTGAAGATATTCCCGATCCAAATCCTCCCCTTCCAGCTGGTCGTTCAAGCCAACGCAAACAACGGCAACATCCGACTTTATGGCCGATTTGACTGCCTGCGCTATCGCCGGTCTATGATCATATCGCGTCATCCCCAATTTTGCCCGGCTGGTACCGACGTTTTCATAAAACTCGATTTTAATTTCGTATTGCCGCGTCGCTTCCATCCCTACCAGGACGGTTTTTAAGACACCCGGTGATTGGTCATCTGTCTTCCATGAATCAATCAGAAGCTGTTCGTCCATAAACAGACGAAAACCATTGTCGGCATTAAATCCTATTTCAAAAGTACCGCTTTCCGGGGCGACTACTTTTCCGGTCCAGCGAATGGAAAATTTTTCGGCATTGACAATACCCGGAACCGGTGAACCCGTTCCCCAATTAAAATCAATTTGTTGATCAACCCTGGTCAACACCGGTTCACCTTGCAAATCAGGATTATTAAAATACTCACCCTTTAGTCCATGAAAAATATTAACATTTTCTGGTGGAATCAGCAGGGTTGAGTTGAGAACCGGAAGCTCGGTTCGCTTTTGTCTGGAACCTCTCACAAAGTAAATTTGAACATTGTTTCCCACCTTATTTTGAAGACCTTCCAGGGGTGAAATTTTATAGAATGAATCCAGCCAGCCGCTACCGCAACCGTATGTCCTTGCCACATCCGAATTGGGACCGACAACGGCAATAGAATGAATTTTATTTTTATCTAAAGGTAAAAAGTTTTTTTCATTTTTTAACAATACCATACTATTTTGTGCCATTTCCAAGGCCAGGGCACGATGCTTGGTCGGATCCAATGTATCGTTTTTACTTTTGACTCTATCATCAAAAAGCCCGAATTTAAACATAACTCTCAGAATCCGGCGTACCTTTTCATCAATAATCTCACTCGGAATCTGCCCGGTTTGGACAAAAGTCATTAATGAATCACCAAAATGCTGACCGGATGGCATCTCAAGGTCTAATCCTGCATTTGTAGCTTTTTTAGTGTTATGCACACTACCCCAATCAGACATTATAAAACCATTAAATCCCCATTGATCTTTTAAAATATCCTTGATCAGGAATTTACTTTCACAGCAATAATCACCGTTTACCATATTATAAGCCGTCATTACTGCCCCGACATCTGCTTTTTCTACTGCAGCTTTGCATGCAGGAAAATATATTTCATGCAGGGCTCGTTCACTTATATTTGCATTAACATCACGGCGATTAAATTCCTGATTATTACAGGCTAAAGTTTTTACACAGGCAATCACCCCATTGCTTTGAAGGGCATTGATATAAGTGACAGTCATTTGTGATGTCAGGAAAGGATCTTCTCCAAAGCTCTCATATATTCGACCCCATTGCGGAACACGTGCGATATTGATTAACGGAGCCAGTAATAAATTAAAACCGTATCCGACGGTTTCCTTCGCAATTGCCTGACCAACCCGGTCGATCAATTCCACATCCCAAGAAGATGCCATATTTATGGCTGATGAAAAATTTGTAGCCCTTCCGAACCCGTTCGGACCAAGCGGACCATCTGTCATATGCAGCGCCGGAATACCCAATCGCTCATTTACCCGCGTATGCATAAAATCAACACCGCTCAATTGAGCAATTTTCTCGGCCAGCGTCATCTGATTGAGTAGATTTTCAATACGATCCTCGATAGTGACCACTTTATTTTTATAAACAGGCGGTTTATCACTTTGAGAAACTACATAATTTGGAAGATTTATATTGATTATCCAAAGGATTATCAAAACCATTTGTATCTTAATCATATTTATCTCATTGGTTATATTTAAGCATCAATAATCAGACAAGGGACTTTTCTTTTGGACAGGATCTCAGGAATTGAATGGTATAATTAATCAAGTTTTGTCCGATAGATATTTTAACAAAATATGTCTTATATGGCATAAAATCTGTATTTAATCACCCCCGTTGAATACTATAGTCTAAATAAATAGGACATTTTTCCAAATATTATATAATTCTGACGGGTAAATTCACGGTTAAAATTTTCTCTGAGTTCCTGGTAAGAAACATAAAAGGTAGAACCGGCCTGAAATTCATAGCCAAACAAGATATTGAACAGCTGGGAATTATTAGATATATCGATGTCTTGTACAATCCTGGAAAACAGATGGTTTGTCAACTGATAATGGATCGAATTCCGAACTAGCCAGATATTATAAAGGACCTCATCAATACCATTTAATGTCTGACGATACCAGTTTGTCGAGTTCTTAATCGTCAGTTTTGATATCGGTTTGACATTTAAACCGAAACCCAGACCCTGGTTTTTTCCCGGTACTTGTTCCCTGAACTCGTTAACATAAATACCAGTACCGGTGCTATAGGAATAGCTGATATTTCCATCAAAAACGGACCCTGTATTACTGGAAACACTTAAACTCGTACTATTACCCGTAAAAGTTTTTTCATTCCATACCAAGTTGTCATCTTTAACGATTTGCGAACGACCCATGTTTCGTGAAAATGATAGTCCAATATTTACCTTTTTAATAAAATAGCAACCAAAATTTATTCCGCCTCCTTTTCCAATATCCAAACCACCATACGATCTGGAATAATTGGCTGATGAGGAAAGAGTTAACGTTTCAATCCCCCAATCGGGGATATGCCAAATATATCCAAGCGAAATACTTGGATTTCTAAAACCTCTTTGTCCGATGATGCCTGTTTTTGGGTCGTAATCCGGAGCAATATCTATGTAATTAAAGGAATAACTGAAACCCTGATAAGGAGTAATAGAATGATGTAAATAGAAAAGAGTGTTGTTTTTAGAGTCAACCGAAGAATTAAAAGTTAAGGCAAACTGAAATTGTAGATGATGATTCATCCCTTTACTGATTTGGCCGTCGACAGCTAAATTTCGGTTATAGATATGTCCATCTTCGATACCGGAAAACATGAATCCTAATTTAGAGGTCTCTAAAATATCCATCTGCAATCGTTCAGCATGAATGAGTCGATCGCTTCCGGATATTTGATCGTCCCAGGCGTTAATAACGCCAATATTCCATGGCCCTTCTTTTCCGGTTAATTTTAACATAAGCCTTGGATTTTCAACTCTACGGCTATAAAAAAGAGAATATGGTAGGGCAAAGAATGTATTTCCCTCATTAAAAAAGGGTCGATTTTCAGCCAGCTGGTATTCGTAGGGACTGAAATTTTTAAAAAACGGATCGCTTTCTACCTGCGAAAAGTCGGGAGCAATAGAAGCATCCAATATCAGATTTGATGCAATGCCATATTTCACATCCAATCCGATGGCTGCATCCTGATCTTTAAAATCTTTTCCCTCTGACTGCTTAGCGGCTCCATAAGGTAGAAACTCCAAATTAGAGTTTCTCGGCAAATTTTTTAATCCGATCGCTGCCGGAAACATTGCATAAAAATCATCATCCTCTCTCACATTGATGCTGTTTAAAATTTCCCCTCTGCGGTAGATATTTCTTCCTAAAACAAATCCCCATTGCTGTTCGTCAGCATTTGGAAATCGCAGGGATTTAAATGGAATCGCTATTTCACCGGTCCATCCCATACTATCAATTTTAGCTGCTGAGAACCATATCGTCTCAAAGGAATTCCACTGCACACCCAACGGATTAATCATAAAAAGAAACTGATCTCGTTTGTTATCGAAGGTATCCAGATAAATAAACGCATTATCATTACTGCTCCACTGATTTCTGGGTGTAAGTGTTGCTCGTATTTGAGAGGGTTCAGAATCGTAACAACGAAAGGCTAAATAAATATTATTCTTATCATAATACAGGAAGGAGACTGTTTTCTCACTTGGTGGCGCACCATTAATCGGTGTAAACTGGTAATAATCATCAATAACCAATGCCTGTTTCCAGACCAGATCATTAACTTTACCATCAATCAGTGGAACCACATTGATAAAAGGTATGGTATATTCCTCTCTGACAAAATCTTCTGTCATTTGAGCCTGTAACGAATGTGTAAATAACACAAGTTGTAAAAAAGGAATGACAACAAAGAATATTTTTAAGCAAACTTTAAGCAATCTATGAATTCTTAAGATGCATTTACCGATTAAATCCATTTCCATTTTACCCTGCAAAATAAATCGTGAAATTATCTTCAGGTATAATCCGACAACTCCAGCCTTTTCATTTTCATTTTTCGTGTCTATTTTAATCGTTTGATTATTACTTTAATAGGTAAGCATTTAATCAAATATTGCGATACTTTAAAAATGCTCCCACCGAACAGCCCGATGATAGCCCGATTGATTCTGGCACATAAAGCCCGTGCCTGCTCTGCCATTTTAGACCATACGTTTTCTGGAATCTATACTCCTAACCGATAATCATAAAGTCCTTATTGTAGCGTATTGTTTTCTCCATTTGATAGGCAAGTACTGACATTTGTAATACCGTTTGTGTACGGAAGGCAAGATCAATCGGACTCCAGGTATTTTTATCCCTGCTTCGAGAGCATGCCAGCAAGTTTTTCCAGTGGTTGAGATTATCTTCCCCATTTTCAATCGGTATTACCCGGGGCGCTTTAGCTCCTTTTTCTTTAATAGGAGTAAATACAATTTCCTTATTATTATTATGAATGGTTAACGATCCCTCCCAGCCACGAATGACCGGGGTTCTTTGCCCCGAGCCTCTTAAAGGTGTGGAATTAAAATCATTGGCCTGTGTACCCAGAACCGAAATGGTAACTTTTTCAGGATATTCTGCAATGAGATTAAAAGTATCCGGAACATCTCTCAATTCATAATCATATCGGTGAATGCCTCCCAACGCTACCACCTTATCCGGCATATCCACTCCCAGTATATCTATCACCTGGGTTAGACTATGCGGGTATAGGTCAGTGACCGGACCCCCGGCATAATCTTTAAACAGACGCCAACGAAAAAAGCGATCAACCGAGAACGCGCGCTTGGGTGCGTCCCCTAGAAAGGCTTCCCAGTTCAAATCTTTTCCGACTGTTGCATTGGGATCATCAATATTCATGTTTCTTTCACCCCAGTCACCAATCCGGAAGAAACCGGTTTCACCATCCAACGGTTGTCCAATTAAACCTTCCTGTACCAATTTTTTCATCTGATGCCAGGCAGAATCACTCATTGCCTGGGTACCCAATTGAAAAACACTATCATTATCCTGTACGGTTTTAAGTAGCTTTTTTGTCAGTTCAAATTGTCGCCAATGAGTAATCGGTTTTTCACAATAGACATCTTTGCCGGCTAAAATAGCATCGATTGCCTGGTAGCCGTGAATATGATCCGGTGTGGCAATGCAAACAACATCCACATCTTTATTGTTAAGTAACTGCCGGTGGTCATCATAGGCTTTTGCATTATACATTTTAGCGGCGGCTTCTAAACGGGGCCGATATATATCACACACGGCCACAATTTCAATATTTTCTCCCCCATCCTGTATTCGCTTCAACATACGCAGATGGCTGTTTCCACGCCCCCCGGTTCCAATAACAGCCAGGCCCAGCCGGTCATTGGGACTATTTTCTCTGGCCCACGATTTCCGGCTGCTCATCGCTCCTAAAAAAATAGATGAGGTGGCAATACTCGATTTTTGTATAAATTCCCGGCGGTTCATACTTGATTTTTTTTCTCTCGGCATTTTTTACTCCTTTATTTAATACAAATACAATTTAATAAGCCACGAATTTATTCTAACGCAAGATGATTTATCCAATATTGATAAGCTTCTTCAATCTGCCGGGTGTCCATATGCCCGTCCCAAAGGGCAACCCCATAACGAAGTAAAAGTATTTCTCCTGTCAGTAACGTCATCGGATTTTCATGTAACCTCATCGTGGCACTTAGATAAGCAAAGGGCTCTTTCATTGTAAACCAAGTGGTCAGGCCGCGGGGATTACCTGGGGCAGCAAACATGGCGATGGTAACCTTTTTATTACCGACCTGCGATAAATAGACACACCACCGGTCAGGGATCAGTCGTTCCTGACCCCGAAATATTTCCCCCTTTTTATTTTCAGCGGTAACAAACCGCCCGGCGTTGTCCATTGAACGGACAAAACGCAGGCCTAATCCATTATAATGGGCACCAGCCAGCTGGACCCGTGATTTTGAATCCGAAATTAAAATCCGGCTCTGCCAGTCAAAAAGATTGGCCTCCAGCCGGGGGCAGAATGCGCCCCTGATAGTGCGATTTTCTTTGAGCACAATCGCTCCATCTTTGGGATCGATCCAGTGAATAGTTGTTGAGAATCCTGCTTCACCGGAGGTACTTTCCGAAGACGAATATATTTCCGATATCTCGAGGGATTTTTGCCGCCCGCTGTTTTCAGTTTCTTCCCAATAATTTATTCCATCCACTTTATAGGCCAGCATCAGTCCATGGTGATGCTTATGATCATTCGGACTATCCAGAAGAACGTTGAGACCAGCAGGTGTAAATAATTCTTTGACATAGGGTTTGAATAATGTATCGACCCAGGTATACAATAACAGCTTCCTGTCGTTAAAATATAGAACCACGGTCATATTTTCTGATTGAATTCTGTAATCAACTTTTTTATTTGAAAGATTCTGCATCTTATCTTTCCCAGCTTTTGCAGGTACAAAACCGGTAATTATAATCAATAATGTCATGATACCAATTCCAAGTTTCATTGGTTTCATAAAAAATTGCCCTCCTGTATTTAAATAGACATAACAATTATACTAACCTTCTGGTATTTTTTATAGTTATTATTAAATTCTTCTGTGCGATATTAGGGAGTTTGATTATAATCCTTGATTCGGAATTAGGAATTGGGAATTTATCAGTTCCAAGTTCCGAGTTACGAATTCCAAATTCCCAATTATTCTTTAATATTTAAAAATTTTAAACGATTAAGATTGACAATTTCCAGACAGTATAATCAATGAATATTAATTAGCCTTCTATAATCAGTTTTCACAGTATTTGTGACCACAGGAAAAGCTGGCACCACCTGAAAATAGGGTCCCTTGGTCTTGTGTGTGATCATGGGGATATCTGTTAACTGAAGATTCTCAATAGATTCAAGATTAAAATGAATTTTATCATTGTACTTTAACTTCAAACTCTCAAAATATGGGGTTAAATAGTTATCAAAGGCATCATAATAATCTTTGGTTATTTTCCCACTAAATCCCGCCTTAAACAGTTGTTCATCTCGCTGGTATAAAAACATAATGTGTGTTTTCCACTGCTTCACCCGGTGATTGATAATTTTTGATTCATCATATTCTTTTTGGTAAGCAAGATCCGTAAGATATTCATCGACCATCAGGCTAGCGATTGCTGCGCGCAGCCGAAAAGGAAAATTATCCGCTGTCAAACCGCTTGAATTGATTTCTAACGGATGTATCTGTATGGCTTTCTTAAATTCATTGACATTCCACACATCACCATCGAGCTCCAAAAACATTTGTTTGCCATGTTCCTCTAATTGCCTGTAAATGTTTTCCATGTTTCTGAAAGGTTGCTGAGAAAGATCGGTTGTTTCCTCTTTAGGCAGATATACTTTACGGAGATTGTTTACTACGACATGCCACCCTTCTTCAAAAAAATCTATTTTCTTGCCCTTCATCAGGTTCTGGATGTATGCCAGGTACTTTTTCTCTATATAATAATCAAGCAAGCGTTTCTTTATATTTTCCTTCTCCTGATTTCTATTCATCTCAGAAAGTTCTATGGTTTCCTGCCAACCGATCACTTTTATAAGCCTGTACCCTCCTTTTGTTTTTAGAGGAGATAGGACTGTTCCCGTTTTTACACTGTCGTTAAAAATTGCATCTTGAGCTTCCCGATCGATATGTCCCCATCTAACATCGCTGCTTATTTTTTTTGAAACACCCGGGAAGTCCTTGATTATTTGTTCCAGGGATATTCCCCGACGTGCCTGTTCATGTATAACATGGATATCTTCATTATCCGGAATAAAAATCGCCTCTGTCTTGATTATTTTCCTGGAGTTTTTATAGGCCTGCTCAATTTCAGAATCTGCAATTACAATCTCTTTAATAACCTTATCTCGGATCAGTTCCTCACGCATCAATTGTTCTTTGAAACCCTGTAAATAGGTCAAAAAATTTTTATTAGTCAACAGATCCTTTTTATTTTCTGCTTCTAAAGCGAACAGTTTTTCAGCAATCAATGAATTTAAACAGATATTCTTATCTACCAGACTGTTTTGCCGGCAGTAATCGGGACGGACGGTATATTCACAACGTTTTATAAAATCATCAACAAATATCGTATCCCGGTCAACGATAGCAATTATACGACTAAAATCGATGTCCTTATTGGTAGAATTTTCGGTGCAGGAAATACCACTAAGTAAAATAAAAAAGAGAGTACTTAATATCTGTACCACCATATGTATATTATTTGTTTGCATGAAAGTAGGGAGTGATTGTTACAAAATTATCATTTCTTGAATCAATTCGTTTTACCGGACACTTACGACGAAATATATAAAAAGATAAATTTTATATCCGATTTTATTGTGCTATTTAGATATATCACCTCTAATATATAAAATTTCTTAATAAAAAAGGATTAACCTGATTAATTAAGGCTAGCCTATTTTTATGAGGATACAATTTTATCAGACGCATTGATGGGGGGAATTAGTAGAGACGTAGCATGCTACGTCTCTACTGTTATGTTTGTTGAGTTTCATGATGAAATAGACACAGATCAGTGGATTAAGAAAAACAACCCACCCCGTCCCGCTAGCGCGGTCCACCCCTTCCTGTCCGGCTTCGCCGGACAGGAAGGGGCCGGGAGGTCAACATTTCTTCTGAACCTTTAATGTAAGATGTTATTAGGCATTACTACTATTTTAAGATTTTATGAACCAATGATCCCCCATGGTTCCCTCTTCTTCCAAAACCCGCGGGTGAAATCCGGAAAATCCACCGGACGGCTCTTGTGGGCTACAGAAATTTCCGATAGTTCAGAGACACAACTTAATGCTGCCGCATCATAAACATCCATATCGGTGGCTGTACCCGTGCGCAAAGATTGAATAAGCCGGTAGTCTTCCAGAAAATCCATCCCACCATGTCCGGCACCTTTAGCCAATTCGCCGATCTTTTGCCATAGCGGATGTTCAAACTCCTGTCGGTAATTTTCCAACGGTTCCCATTTGTGGGCCGGGCTTCTGCCCTCAATATGTATTTGATCCGGATATCCTACAGAGATGGCCTTTGTTCCCTGAACCATATCAATACGTGAATAGGGACGAGGCAGACTGGTGTCATGGTACAGGGTGATGGTCAGACCATTCTTTGTTTTTATCAGACTTACATTTACGTCGCCCAGTGCATATTTCGCTTTTGAATATTCATGGTCCGGTCCCAGTTTTTCTGTGGCATACAATTGTAAGCCCCGGGAATTACTGCTCATTGAAACCAGGAAATCAAATTGATCCCCACGGTTGATATTCATGCAGTTTGCCACTGGCCCCAATCCGTGGGTGGGATAAAGATTACCATTTCTTTTAAAGGAGTGTTTGATACGCCATTGGTCCACATAATTGCCAACGGTTTTATTACTGCGCAGATCGTGAAGATATCCGCAAACACCGTGGATGATTTCGCCAAAAACACCCTGCCGGACCATATTTAAGACCATCAGTTCCCTGTTTCCATAATTACAATTCTCCATCATCACACAATGCTTGGTATACTTTTCAGCTGTTTCAACCAGATCCCAGCATTCATCAAGGGTTACGGCCGCCGGCACCTCAGTCGCTGCATGTTTTCCGTTCTTCATAGCGGCTGCACATATCGGTACATGCCAATTCCACGGAGTAGCTGTAAAAACAAGATCCAGTTCTTCCTGCTCGCACATCCGGACAAAGTCATACTCACCATTTGAATAACCATTTGGTTTCGAAAAACCAGCATCCAATACCCATTTTTGTATTTTTTCCACGCGGTCAGGAAGTTTGTCACAGACAGCTTTTATTTTAACTCCGTCAATTCTTAAAAAATTTTTGACATGATTAGAACCCTGGTTTCCAACACCAACAAAACCGATTCGTACAGTATCAATAGGATCAACAGCAGGCAAACCAGGTTTGGTGCTTAATTTTCTATCACCTTGTTCACAACCCTCAATAGCCAGACCAGTGACTGCCAGCCCGAGACCGGCTGCCGCTCCCATCTTGATAAAGTCCCGCCGTTTCAGATCATTTTTCTCTGCCACTTTATTCTTATCCTTCATGTTTCCTCCCATTCAAAATATCAGTAATGTCAAAAATTATTCAATAAAAATATCAACAAATATAATATGGATTTTCTAACCTGAGTAAATTATCTCTCGCGGAGAAGCAGAGATTTTTATCCACGGATAATCCGTCGAAGCCGGATCAGGCGTTGACTGACACTTATTTGCACAGATTAAAACTAAAATTATAATAATTTTAAAATGAAATCCGTGTCAATCCGGCCTGCCCCGTTTTACGGGGGAAATCTGTGGACAATTTTTTTCTTTGTTTGCAGCCTTGAGTTGCCCTATGAATAGATCAGATTAAAAAACAATTCGTGAAATTCGTCAAAATTCATGTAATTAGTGGATATCTTTTCTTTGCATTCTCAGCGCTTCGCCTGCGGGCGGGCAGGTCGTGGCGGTTAAGTAATCCGTGTTAATTAGTGTAATCCGTGGTTAATAAATTTTTTGAACTTATATTAATTTTGTATATTATAGATACAATATAAAGAACCATAGTAAACAAATGAAAAAACAAATCTCAATCATTTTAATTTTCTTTTATTTATTTCTTTCGGCAACCATTGCCAATGCCCACAACCATCCGGGCAGTGCCTGTAAAAATGAACGCTGCCCGGTATATATTATTAATATAAATAATAATTGTGAAACGGCAACGGATCACTTCTCTTTATTGATAAATAACCTTCAACCACTCGAATACATCCAATTTCTGAAAGACAATCCCATTTATTTTACACCCCCTCATAAATCCAATAAGCGTGCACCCCCATTGTTCTCTCGCTAACTTCTATGGCCCTGGTCATTGCAAATCAAATACTAATCATTAGATAAATACGAGCATCCTGAAACCTGCTGTTTGTGCTAAATCCGGACGAGCGGGGAAATTCAGGATCGGAGGTTTAACGCCAAATTTACTCTTGGCATCGTAGATTCTCTCATTTATGCACGAGGATCTGACAATTTTAATTCGTTTTATGTTGGAGCTGCTACCAAAATATTCAACATTAATTGTGATGTGTAAAATATAAAATTTGTATGGAGGAGTGAATGAAAGTATTTTACTCAATTTTTTGTATCATGCTGATACTCACTTTCTATGATCTTTCAGCGCAGGAAATGACTGAGTCTGAAAATGATTCACTGCAGGCAAAAATAAAAAGTCTGGAAAGTCGAATCACGCTTTTGGAAGAAAAGAAAGCACAGGATGAACTTAAGGATATCCTGGAGGAAGCAGAAGATGTCTCGCGCGAAACAAAGAAAAGTACAAAACCAAAAGTATTTACCAGCGGACAACGCTCTCTCCAGGCAATAAATCCTGAAATTAGTATTACCGGGGATCTTTTCGGACAGGCGATTGTCGACGATTATAATTTTACCCAGTCTGCCCGGTCGGGTGCTTATTTCCGGGTCGTGGGTTTACATATTCAGAGTAATCTGGATCCATTCAGTCTGGCAAAGATTGCTATCGAATTTACACCGGAGGGTGTGGAACTCGGAGAGGCCTATGCTACCTGGGCAAATATCGCTTCGAATTTATCACTGACCGCCGGCAAATTCCGCCAGCAATTTGGCGTGATCAACCGCTGGCATGCCCATTCTCTCGACCAATTTGATTTCCCACTGGCGTTGACAAATATATTGGGAGAAGAAGGTCTTAATCAGACCGGTTTTTCCGTGGACTGGTTCATGCCTTCCCTATGGGCACAGGCAAATACTTTTACTCTTCAAATCACAAATGGACAAAATGACCATCTTTTTTCTGGTGAGATGTTCAGTTTTCCCTCAGTTCTCGGTCATCTGAAAAATTATTATGATATCGATCAAAATACTTATCTGGAGTTTGGGTTGACCGGCATGATCGGTTCGAATAATCTCCGCGGCTATACGGAGAACGACAGTTTAGTGTTGGAACCTAGCCGTTTAACAAAACTAGCCGGGGCTGATCTTACGCTATTATGGGAACCGATAGATCAGGCCCATTACCATTCATTTTTATGGCGTTCAGAATTTTATTATGCTGACAAGCAACAAAAAGATGAAAAACGGATAAAGGCCTGGGGCGCCTATTCTTATATGGAATATAAAATCAACGAGCGATGGGACATCGGTTTGCGATATGATTATTCTCAACCTTTTACGATCAATAATTCCGATAAAAGTATCTATCAGATCGTTCCCTATGTCACCTGGTGGGAAAGCCACTGGATGCGTTTTCGCCTTCAGTATAATTACAACGATGGTAACGCCCTCAGCCGGGTCAACAGAATATTACGACTTCAGGTTACATGGGCCGCAGGACCACATAAACATGAACGTTATTAGTCTCGGAGGTTGATAATGAAACAATTTTCCATTTTACTTTTATTTTTCGTTGCTGCTGTTCAGACGGCATTTGCCGGCGAACGGTTACAGGTCGTAACCACGATCAGTACATACGCCGATATTGCCAAAAAAATCGGTGAGGAAAAAGTTGACGTCCAATATATCGTCCCTGGCAATCAGGATGCTCATTTTGTTCGTCCAAAGCCTAGCTATGCTATCATCATGAACAGGGCAGACATATTTGTTTCCACGGGATTAGATCTTGAATTGTGGGCACCCACATTAGTCGATATGTCAAAAAACCCAAAGGTAAGATCCGGCGAGAGCGGTTATATTGCCGCAAGTGCTGGTATAGAACTTTTAGATAAACCGGAAATTCTCTCCCGCAGTGAAGGGGGCGTGCATATTTATGGGAATCCACATATCACAACCGGCCCGTTAAACTTCAAAGTAATTGCTGAAAATATTGCGACCGGTTTAGAGAAAAACGATCCGGAGAATGGCACGTATTACCGTAAGAACCTTGAAATATTTACAAATCAAATTGATCAGCATATGTTTGGAGAGACATTAGTTGGACTAATGGGAGGTGACCTGCTGACCCGGCTGGTTTTAAATGGACAACTTATCAATTTTCTTTCCACTAAAACCTATAAAGATAAAAAACTTATTGATTATCTCGACGGATGGTTAAAGAAAGGAATGATATTCCGGGATAAACCTATGGTATGTTATCACAAGAACTGGGTTTACTTTGAACAAACGTTCGGAATAAAAGTCATTGGATATGTAGAGCCGAAACCGGGAATTCCCCCTTCACCCAGACATGTCGAAGGTTTAATCGGGGATATGAAAAAAAATAATATAAAGGTTCTGATGGCAGCTAATTATTTCAGTGAATCAAAAGTAAATGAGATTTGCAAAAAGGTGGGTGCCTTGCCGGTAATTGTACCAATGGGCGTAAATGGCGCCCCGGATACGGATGATGTATTCATGCTGGTCGACTATTGGGTCAACCATCTCAGTCAGGCTTTTGAAGCAGTTGCTGGAAATCAAGAATCTAAATGATGATATTATCAGATATTTTAATCGATTGGGAGATCCCTTTCAATGCCTGGAAATTGCCCGCCGTTTAAAAGCAGTGAATACATTTAAAGGTGCTGCGGTATGAATAGATCGGGTCAAGTATAATTAAAAATTAAATTATTAAAAGAAAATTGAGATAATAAATTGGATAGTGATATTAATAGAAAAAGATACAGATAAGAAGATATAATTGACTGGTGAGAGTTGGTGTGGGAGCGTTTCATTAAACATCCCCACCGAATAATCCAAGATAAATCATTCATACCTTAGAGATTCAACCGGATTTAACGCTGAAGCTTTATATGCCGGCCAAAGCCCAAAAATAAGGCCGACCGCCGTACAAAAGCCCAGACCAATCATGGCCCAATTCATTGGGATACTGACAGCGAATTCAGTAAAAACACTTACTAGATTACCCAGCGCAAAGCCTGCGAAAACCCCGATAATACCACCGATATTACAAAGGATAATTGCCTCGAGTAAAAAATGTACTAAAATATTTTTCTTCTTCGCACCCAATGACCGCCTGATACCAATTTCTCTTGTTCTTTCGGTTACCGACACAAGCATGATATTCATTATTCCAATACCAGCGACTATCAAAGCGATTATTCCCACAACAAAGGCTCCCGTCTTGATGCTGGCAGTTGTATTATTAAAAGCTTTGATCTGACTATCGTTGGTAAAAATCGTAAAATCATCTTCTTCATTAGGTTTTAATCCACGCTCGGCACGCATAACCGCCCGTGTTTCTTCAATCGCATCCTGGAGAACAGCAGGCGATTTGGCTTTGACCGTAATATTTACAGATCGTTCCCCATCGCGGCGGTTATCTCTGGATCCATAGATGTTTTTAAATTCAGTGATTGGTATGAGTACATAATTATCATATCCACCGCCCAGAGCAGATTTCTTTTCATCAAAAACACCTATCACCGTAAATTTACGTCCATCGACCTTTATCGTGCGTGTCAGTGGATCAGTCCATGGAAATAATTCTTTTGCTACCGCATAACCTATAACGGCAACTCGTCGCCCGAATTTTACATCTTCGTTGGATATATTTATGCCATGTCCTACATAATGGGTGTTATTCGGCGGATATTCCGGGGTACCACCGCAGATGGTAATATTTGGATTGGACGTAATATCACGATATTTTACGACATGACCACCACTCCACAATTCTGCACCGACCATATCGACGGTTGATACTTTCTCGCGGATAGCATTGGCATGTTCAACCGTGGTCGGACGTCGCCGCATAATTTTCAGCCACTCTTCCCGGGTGAGAGGTCCACCGCTTGCCCATTTTTGTACTTGAAAAACAGTAGATCCCAGAACGCTTAACTCACCTTCAATGGTGCTCTGTATTACGGATATACCTGTCATAACACCGATGATCGAGGCAACCCCGGCAATAATTCCGACGAGTGTTAAAGACGAGCGAAGCTTATGGGACCAGATGGCTGTTACCGCCATTCGAAACAATTCACCGATTATCATAACCGACTCCTTTGAGTCAAATATCATTCATAACGAAGTGCCTCAATGGGGTTAAGCCTTGAAGCACGATAAGCGGGGATAAATCCGGAAATAACACCAGTCAATACCGAGATCAGCAGAGCCACCAGAACGATTGGTAAAGAAACACTGGCCGGCAACAGAAATTTATCGATTATTGAAGCAACACCAAAAGAAAGGATCACCCCAATCACCCCACCAAGCATACATATCACTGAAGACTCAAATAAGAACTGTGATAATATGGATCTCTTTTTTGCGCCAATCGCTTTACGGATGCCAATCTCACGGGTTCTTTCAGTAACTGAAACAAACATGATATTCATTACCCCGATGCCACCGACAAAGAGTGAAATCCCGGTTATCACCAAGCCAACCAAGATAACAACGCCCATCACATTATTATAGGCATCGATCAGTGTCTCCATCGTATTAATAGCAAAATTATCCTTCTCGGTAGGTTTGAGTTTTCGGATTTTTCGCATCTCCCCGATCAATTCATATTCGAACTCGCTCATGGCCTCATGACTAGGTGCTTTTACCGATATGGTAAAATTGCGGTTTCGACTGCCATAATACTTAATAAAGCTTGTGATCGGGATAAAAATTTGATTATCAAAATTTGGTCCACCAAAAAAACCGGCACTTCCCCGACTTTCCATCACACCCACAATTCGGAAATCGTACCATCCGATTTTTATTTTCTTGTTAATCGGATCCATATTTTTAAACAGGCGTTCTTTTATCTCATGACCGATGATGCAATTTCTCTTTTTAAACTGGACATCAATAGGAGTCATGAACCTGCCGAATTCCGGAAGATCATCGGTAATAGCAATATATTTATCGGTAGTACCGATAATGGGTACCGAGTCCAGCACCTTGGACTGATATTTAACATCTCTGTTTGTTCCGGTGTTCGGATTAATGGCCACTGCACTTTTTAGGCGGCGCTGGAGCTTTTCACCATCTTTGTATTTCAGATTTGGCCGGTTACGGAAATCAAAAAAGTTACCCGTCATGATCCAGGGCATCTTGGATACATAGAAAACATCAGATCCAATGGCTGAAATACTTTCCTTGAAGTTATTCGCTAAACCATTTGCAGCCGTCATTGTTGTGGCCACAGCAACTATTCCAATAATAACACCGAGGGTTGTTAAAATTCCTCTGGATTTATTAGCCTTTATAGCCAATAAAGCTATTCTAAATGCCTCTATTTTCTCATGAATGGATTTCAAGACCCTCCACCCTTCCCTTATTGAATGATTTGTTTAAAAATTAGGGTATGCTAAAAATCCTCTCTTGCCTATTATTGATCTGAGCCTAAAATCAATTGGCGGCCAGCGTTTCCACGCTCTCGTTCTCAACTCTGATTTTAGAATTATTCTGTAATATCTGACTTATCGCCCGATAATTGCCGATAACAATTTCATCCCCTTCAGAGATACCCTCCACTATTTCAATATGGGTTTCACTTTGAATTCCCGTTTTTACCGGCAAGGCTTTTACTATTTGATCTTTGACCACAAATACGACCTGAACAAATCCATCTTTATCCGCTGTATATTCTGGTTTAGAAGTCGAATCTGTTGCTACCTGATCATCCCCTTCAGAAACACTGAGTTGTTGGGGCGTCCGGATAGTAACACATTGTATCGGGACCACCAGGGCATTCTCCCTGACCTCCGTAGTAATATCGGCACTGGCAGTCATGCCTGGTCTCAGTCTTTTACCGGGTTGATCAATCGATATTTTAACTTCGAATTCTGTTTTCTGATCAGTAGTTCCTGCTCCGGTTAATTTTGCGGTATTCGCTATTTCACTGACTGTCCCGATAAATTCCGTATTGGGAAGGGCATCTACTTCAATGGAGGAGGTATCCGCCAGCTGCAGGGAAACAATATCATTCTCATCTACATCAACCAATGCCTCCATTCCCGCCAGATCCGAAACAACCATGATCACATCTTCCTGGAACTGTGAGCCAAGAGCGATTTCTCCGACTTCTTTATTGAGTTGACTGATAGTTCCGGCCATGGGGGAATGGATTGTGGTTTTTGAAAGGTCATCCCTGGCCTGTTTTAATGACGCTCTGGCCTGATCTACCTCTTCTAACGCTGATTGATAGCGCGCTTTTTCAACCTGATATGCAGCATAAATCTGATCCATGGCTGCCTGCGATTCTAGATTTTGCTGGAATAATTCAGCGGTTCTCTTATAATCTTTTTCAGCCTTGATAACATTCTGTTTTACTAAATTGGCATTTGCTTCAGAGGCCCGCAAACTGGCCTCTGATCTCTCAACTGCGGCCATAAATTTTTCCCGATCCAACTGGACCAGAAATTGTCCTTCTTCAACCCAGGCACCCTCTTTTACATCCAGACGAATGATCTTTGCGGCAACATCGGCGCTGATTTTAACTTGGGTTTGTGGCTGTATAATACCAGTTGCCGTCACCGTCTCGACAATTTTTTGCCGCTCGATCTTTGCAGTTTTGACTTCGACTGCATCATCACCATTTCCATTCATTGATAGAGCAGCAATGACAACAACAGCAACAATCACCAGACTGCCAAAAATTATCATTTTCTTCTTAGTCATTTCCAAGCTCTCCCATTTATATGTTGATTTGAAACCCTCTCTACTTACATACAGGTATTACGAGAAAAAATTATAAATGTTACTTAATAATTGATTTTCTATAAATACGATGGGGAACTAGGAAGAGGTGAGAATGTCGGGGTTAAGGCAAGGTGGATGTATGGGAGCGTTTAATTAAACGCCCCGACACATCCACAACTAATTTTATCATTCATTCAAATAAAAATCAGGAGAATCCTCAAGAGCATCGAGCATGTCTTTTCTCATTTTTGACCAAAATTTGGTTTTTAGATTATACTGGATCACTTCCCATTCAGCGGCAGAAAGTTCTCTTCGATAGATCATTTCAACTTCCCCTTTTTCCAGAATATCAATTAAATCGAGGGAATCACTCACTTTTTGCTCCTTTTCACTAACCTGATTAACTCATGAATTTTAGATTTATCATAAGGCGACAATTAAGTCTCCCCTTAATAAAGGGGACTAAGGGGTTGTAAAAGACTGACATATCTTAATCGATTTAATTTTATAACCCCCTTAATCCCCCTTTTCCAAGGGGGAGATAGAGCTTTCATACATTGAAAATATGATAAATATAAATAAAAAAAATCATGAAATCAGTGAATCAATTCGTGAAATTCGTGGACAATTACTCCGAGAATCTTGGAATCACAGGCTGTATGCCAAGTTCTATCGCCACTTCCATCATACCGTTGAGATCATCAACCAAAGGAAAATCAATCCCCACCGCAAATAATCGCTTCAATTTATCCGCTGAATTAGTGCCATAGTAATTTACACGTATTCCACTTTGTTTCAACAATGGCAATAAAACCGGCAGTAGATCATCCGCACGTTCCTTTAGTTGTATAAAATCAGCCTTCATTAAAATTGTTTGATTCACGTACTGCTGGGAATTTTCCTGACGTTCCATGTTACAGATCTTTATTCGTTTATTTATTTGATGCACAGCTGCTGCCGCTTCGGTTTTGCAGGCAACAACAGCCTGATGAAAGCGATTTGTCTCGACAATTTTCTGTGCCACTGCTTTACCAATATCTGCTCCCCCTTTGATATGAATATTCAGCCAGATGTTTGTTGGCATCATTTCCAGTGTTTCGGTCAAAGTCGGGATTCTTTCATTCTTGAACATGGGATGTTTCCAGATCCCGGCATCAAGTTTTTTTAATTCAGCCAGTGTCAGATCTGAAACTTTTCCCCGGCCATCGGTTGTCCGGTCAACGGTATTATCATGCATGATGATCAATGTGCCATCATTCGACATTTGAACGTCAAATTCAATCATCTGGGCACCGATTCGAATCGCTTCTTTAAAGGCCGTTAATGTATTTTCCGGATGTGTTCTATTTGCGCCGCGATGGGCACAGAGGCCACGCTCCGGAAGACTATGATCTGAACCACTTGAGTCGGAACCACAATTGATCAGAAACAGAGGTAATATCAAAACTGCCTTAAGAATTCTATCCACTAATTTCATCATAAACCATCACCTATTTAAAATACGAAGTTCATAAAGAATAAATTTATTTATGATAAGCAGAACCGTTTGCATCTATCGTTAAACTGTCAATCACATCTCCAAGATGTGAAAAGGTATCAAAATGAAGTTTAGTCCCACTGATCTGAACTTTTATATAATGCAAACCACTATATGAATTGGCGGAAAACCAATCGGACGATTCCTGGGAATTTTTACCACCCAATCCACCGGCCACTAATTCCAATCTGCCCTGCCCTGGTTTACTCCCATATTCTTCAACTGCTGATGTGTCACTCACGTTAAGATTTATTGGCACGGAACGAATATAACAGTGTCTGTGCCCGCCAAATATAATATCTACTCCATAATCATCAAAGGTTTTCCACCAGGTTTGGCGATAATCATCCATTTCATGACTATGGCTTCCCGGTATAAAGAATGGCCGGTGAAAATACACAATGATCCAATCTTTATCAGTATTTCTTAATTGATCTAAAAGCCATGCATGTTGCATTTCGAAATCTTCTTCTGAAAGAAGACTGATAAATAATGCATTGCCCTGCTCAAATGAATACCATTTTTTATTTCCGGGTAATACAGAATTAAATAAGGCCATCGGCCCGTATTCATGATTACCCCAGGCATAAAAAATAATTTTATTTTTTACTAAATTCTTACCAAAATCGTAATATTGTTTCCATAATGACCAGTCATTATCATCATCAACCACATCACCCGTAAAAATACAAAATTCGCTCTCATCATTTAATACCAATTCAGACATCAACTGCCAGCGGTTGTTACTATCATGGTCATCATCACCCCCATGACAGTCACTTCCGACAATGAAGGTAAAAGTTTCCGCGGATGTGTCCACAGCCGTATTGAAGACCATATCTTCACTCCAAAAATCAGCGGATTTAATCGCGTAATGAATTTGTGATAACGGTTTCAATGGCGGAAAGATAAAATCATATAAATAGACATCATACGCATCCCGGCGTTTTCCGGAAAATTTCCCACTTTCATACGCCTCAGAATACCCCCATTGAATGCTGTCATCCGGCTGAGAACTGCGCCAGGTTATGGTAACTCCCCGCAAGGTGTTGTGGGAAGTACCCCAATGGATATTTTGTGCTTTATAATTATCCTCATCGGAGGCCTGATCATACTCGGGTTTATCGAAACAACCGGTAACAAGTGAAAGAAATAATATAATGGATAATAATATTTTCCCGGACATCAAACCTGCTTTCAATAAGTATATATTAATCTGATCTATTCATTCCGCAGCGATGCTGCAAACAAAGAAAAAAATAGTCCACAGATTTCACGGATTGACACGGATTTTATTTAAAAAATATTTTTATTTTAGTTTTAATCCGTGCAAATCAGTGTAATCCGTGGACAAAAATCATTCCCGTGGCTTTACATTCCATACCGTAGCGGCTAATATCAATGACAATATAGAAGCACCGATCCAAAAATAAAACGCCTGATCAAAATTATAAATGGCTTTTCCATCAACCATTGTTTTGCCACTACTTATTAAGTATCCACTGATCCAATCTTGCGTGGCCGCACCAAAATAACTAAACAATCCGATAACTCCTTTGACCGCTCCTGCTGCTCCGGTGGGCATGACATCGACCGCAATCAATCCGGCAAGAAAAACAACCAATCCACCAATGGAAAATTCAAAACATCCCAAAGCTAACAGATCCAACCAATAATGACCAGGCGGAACGAGATGTAACATAATAAGCGAACTCGTCAACAGTAACCCATAGAGCAATGTGGGCACGTTTCGCCTGGCATTAAAAAAACGATCGGATAAAAATCCTGAGAACATGGCACCGGCCAGCCCCAAAATCGTATTAAAACCAATCAAAAAGCCAGCCTCAACCACGGAATAATTTTTAATCTCCTGAAGATATAAAGGTCCCCAACTATGAATGGCATAACGGGTGACATACATCAGGGCGCTGCTTAGTCCTAAAACCCAAACCAAAGGACTTTTTAACACCATGATTTGGAGTTTCCCAACAGACTCTCTTGTCGGTTTCCCCGCAGAGTAATCCTGTTTATAATCGGCTACATGGGGTAATCCATAGGTTTGTGGCCTGTCTGCCAGTGTATAAAATAAAATAGTAGCGATTATAATACAGGCAATTCCCGGCCCTATAAATCCCCAGTTCCAGCCTAGGGCCCCCACAAGAAAGGAAGTTCCGATAAAGGTCAGTCCCTCACCGAGATTATGGGCACCGGCCCATATGCCATATCGGGTACCCCTTTCGCTGTTGCTAAACCACTGGCAGAGTGAAACAACACTTGGTGCTGAACCGATTGATTGAAACCAGCCGTTCATTCCCCATAAAATGACAAATAACATAAAATAGGTGGATAAGCCAAAGAGAAGATTTACGATCGCCGAAAGCAAAAGCGCGGTGGACATAAATCGCCGGATATTGGCCCGGTCGGCTAAAAATCCATTAGTGAATTTCCCAACGGCATAGACATAAAGTAGAACAGCGCCTATGATCCCTAGTTCAGTCACATCGACGACGCCCGCGTCGATCATCTGCTTTTTAGCCACAGATAAACTCAGACGGCAGGTGTAAAAGAATCCATATCCGATCACTAAGGAAATAAAAACACTCCAGCGCTTTTTTTCAAAGATTTTTTTTATATTTTCTGGATCATCCAGTAAAGGCTTGTCCGGACCGGTTTTAAAAAAATTTACAATACTAGTTATCATATTGGGGCTTTCTTTTAGTACTTATCTTATAAACTATTTAAAGAGTACAATTCCAATTCAATTAACTGATTTCATGTTTTTACTCTTTCCAAGTGTATCCTTTTGAAAGATCAAATAACAACTAATTTGACTAATTCAGAAATTTCAGATTTATCAATTGGCGACAATTAAGTCTCCCCTTAAAAAAGGGGACTAAGGGGATGTAAAGTATTGATATATTTTAAAACACTAAATTTAAAACAACCCTCTAACCCCCTTTTCTAAGGGGGAATTAAATTATTGATTATATGCTACTTATACACATATAATTATTGATTATTGTTTGCAGAACTACCAATTCTGAAGGAATATAATTTTCCATTATCACCAACTTTAAACCGTAACCTGGCTTTGTTCCCACCCACTGTCTCACCTAAATTTTTACCATTAAATGTGACCAAGTGACGAATTGAATCTCCCTCAATCGTTTGTGATCCTAAAACATTACCGCTTGTGCCCAGGGCTTCAATAGTTACCGGACCGATAGCATTGACAGCTAAATCATTGCCGATAAATCTAAATAATTTTGTCGTTATACGACCGGCATCAACCGAAACAAAACCATCAACACGCAGACGGGCGCGAAAAATACCTCCACCACTAACCCGCACATGGTCCGGATTGTTTTTACCATAGGAGGAAGAACCATAATATAAGATCAATTCATCACCGATTCGTATCGGCCCCTGGCTGAATTCCGTTAAATAACCACCATCATTTCGACCATTATTTCCCCCTTCCGGTCCATTAGGTATAAATACTTCCGGAAAACCGTCGGAATTTTTAAAGGGAACTTTTAACCAGTCAAGACCATCGCGGCTGGAAACCAGTTTCAGAAAGGCACAGCCGGCCGCAGACCAGGGATAATCGCCGCCGCCATGCCAGATTTTGAGCCCGCCCAGCCAGAGTGATTCATAGCGCCATCCGGTCGATCCGTAATATTCGTCATGGGGCCGGTCATTATTTTTGTCAGCGGCCGGAGGGAGCAGTTCAATATGTGTTAACTGTTTGATATCAAATGGGGCTTTCAGGGGACGCGGTAAAAAAGCATAAGCACGGCTTCGTAATTTGTTACCATGTTCAACAGCCTCAGGACTGTAAAATTTAAAGATACCCAGAAAACGATCTTCGAGTTTATCGTAGTAAAATATTGAAACATCAGCGGGACCGACCAAGGTACGCCCATCCTGATGGATCGTACGGTAGCCATGATCACCGAATCCAACGGCTACCTGCGGCCCGCGTTCCCAGGAAATACCATCCCGGGATTGAACATAATAGATACCCTCCCGATCCTCCCCCCAGTTTTGAAAATATTGCCAGCCCTTATACGGAAAGGTGGTATCATCCGTATCATAAAAACAGCAAAAAAGATCAATATTGGTGGCACTTGCTCCACTCACGCTATCTTTCAAATCCTGTGGCGATTTTGGAAATACCCATTGAGGCGTTCCCTCATCCCCTTTCACCCAGTCTATACCATCCGTTGAAGTGAAGCGGTAAATTCGTACAATATCCCATTTTTTCGGTTTTATGCTCAGCCACCCGGAACCATAACCGAGCGCGAACATCACATATTTTCCCAGCCGGGGATCATAGACAATGGTGCCGTTTGCTTCTAACGTTGAACCGGCATCACCAAACTCATCTTCAAGGGAAATGACCGGTATATTTCCATCATTATCTTTCTTTGGCTGATTCAGTGTGCGTTTTAGATTTTGCTGAGAATCGATAAGAAAATCATCTATAAAAAGTTGGGCCTCCGGTCCTAAGGCGATAGGTTCATTTTGTGTTGTTAAACAAGAGATAACTCCGAGTAGCAGAATAATAAATAATGGATATAAAATCCTTATTATTATCTTTTGCATGAGATATCCTTCTGCAATGGTTAATATAACTTTAAATATCTGACAATTTATGAATCTGAATGATTCATGAATTTTCAATTTTTCAAATAGCGACAGTGAAGTTTCCCCCCTACTAAGTCGGGCAGGCTTAAAAAAGGGGACTAAGGGGATGTAAGACATTGACAAATTTAAAGAGATTACGTTTAAAACAACCCCATACCCCCCTTTGCTGGGGCTGTTGCAGATTAGGTCATTTTTATATGAAAAAATATGTTATTCTGTTCACTGAAGCAATATCTATTCCCCCTTAAGAAAGGGGGCTAGGGGGTTATAAATAAATAACATAGAGAAAATAATATCCCCCTTAGTCCCCCTTTTCCAAGGGGGAAACAGGTCCTTGCCTCACCAAGATTTGTGTAAATTAATCGATACTGCAACTGCCCCTGCTAAGAGGGAATTAAATCGTGGTTATATGCTACTTATACTTTATATATTTGTTTTTATAAATAGATCAGATTAATAAAAAACAGGACAATTATAACCTGAAAATACTCCCCTGTTAAAAACAAAACATCAAAATAAAGGGAACCAGGCAGTAAAAATTATTTTCCTGGTCCCCTAAATCTTACATCAGATTAAATCCTACCAAAAAGTATACTGCAAGCCAACCGTACCATAGGGACCGTATTTTTCCCATTGTTGTGTACGGGCATAATCCTCCCTGGGATCGCCTAAGGTTTCTCGCTCCTGGGTATTGCCCATACCATTCAATTGGCCAATGATCATCAGTTTATCGGTGATCTTTTGGGCCACGGAAAGATCCAGGGCAAATTCACTGTCAAACCAGGTGTCCAGGTACTTATCAGGACCATAATCAGTGACCTCAAGACCACCAAGAATAGGATCGCGGTAATTAGCGGCGACAACGACTGAGAGACCGAGGTCCGTGTTATCATACATAATAGAACCGTTGGCAATATATTTCGGGCTCCGTGTCATAACCACTTCTCTACCCTCTAGTTCGCCTTTTGTATAGGTGTAAGTAAAATTAAGATTCACAGCAAACCATTTCAGGAAATCGCTCAACGGGAGGAGACGCTGTTGAACATTAAGTTCAACACCGAAATAGGTGGCGGTACCCTCCCCCATAACCGGTTGAGAAGCCCGGTAAGTTTCAGGGATCCCGTCCGCCCCATCATTCCCGTCCGCATCGACGTAGTCATGTGTTTCAGTCCAGGTTCTGGAGGTCTGCCAGGCTCTGAATTGTTTATAAAATAGTCCCACACTCATCACCCCGAGGTAAGGAGAAAAGCGGTCATACATAAGGTCAAAATTATAGGCGGTTCTTGGTTCTAAACCGGGATTTCCATAATTAATTCGACCACTTAAGTCTGTATTGTTATTGGGAAGATCAATCACCATCCGTGGGATCAGTGTCACATATCGGGGCCGGGCCAGCCCGGTTGAATAGGCCAGTTTTAAGTTGTTATTGTTATCAAACCGGTACATGAGATGAATAGAGGGCAATATATTATCATATTGGCCGGTACCTTCACGCGGTGCGTCGGTACCGATGATCTCCGAAAGATCCTCTTCAACAAATGGCTGAGTATAATCAGTTTTTGTATCTTCAAAGCGGATACCGGCCATGGCTGAAAATTCAGGGGAAAAGTTTAATTGGGCCATAGCGTATACGCCGGTGATGGTTTCGCTGGCATCGTAGCTCTCGGTTAGATCATCTCTCATCTTGGGTTCGCCATCATAATACTTCGTGATAGCTGGATCATTATACCGAACATCTTCAAAACCGAAGGTGCCCTCAGGGGTGGTGACATCTTCGGTAAAATTGGTAATTCGATAACGCATGCGGTCAAATGAGACACTTTTTCTCAAAACTTTAGTTCCAAATTTAACTTTACTGCGATCACCACCCATAAAAGGGAAGGGAATGGTCACATTAATTTGTCCGGAAAGATCCTTATCTGATTTCAGGTCATCATCATATTGGACACGATTCAGTGTCAGGGGATCTGCGCCGGGGAATTTTGAGGTGCCGTCAAAATTTTTGATTTCGTCATTTGTATAGCCGCTAAAATCAAGATCCCGCGCAAAGCGTAAATAGGTCCTGTCCGGCAATGACTCTGTGGCTTTAATCCAGGCCCCTTTATAATCAAACTTAAACCAACCCAGATTGTGTTCGCCGCCAATCATGGCCAGGTTTAAGCGTTGATCTTCCACCCGGTTGCGAGTAGTTCGTTCCTCTTCGCCATCTTCAATAAACCACTCGTCCTCGCGACGTATCTCATCATCCAAATAGGTATTTTGATTATAGGTCAGGTATATGCGATGCAGGGGATTGAATTCGTAATCACCGCTTAAGCTTATGCCGTATCTTTGACGCCGTAGATCATAATCGTTGGTGTGTTGCTGGACAGCTTCATCACTGTAAGGACCTGTATCTCCCTCGAAATTCAGTGCTTCATCTTTGTTAAAAGTAATTGTTTT
>CAZBBC010000047.1:0-27998 GCA_964489835.1 uncultured Calditrichota bacterium | reverse complement strand
GCTGATAATATTACCATGTCAAAACTCAGAGGATTTGGATGGTTTGGTCTTGTGTTGCCTCGAAATCAAAATAAATCTGTTTCAAAGTGGATTAATGAACTGGATATTCGCTGTGATAACCCGGAACAATCGGTGGCGGAATTATCTGGTGGAAATCAGCAAAAAGCAGTATTTGCGCGTTTGTTACAGCATGATGTTGATATTTTTCTTCTTGATGAGCCGACGCGTGGAATAGATGTTGCATCAAAGGCTAAAATATATGAAGCCATTAATAACTTAGCCTGTGAGGTTGATTTAGAAGAGCGCCCGCGAAGAGCGGTTTTAATCATAAGTAGTTATATTCCGGAATTGCTTGGCATATGTGATCGTATTGCCGTGATGCACAAGGGTGAGCTTAGTGTCATTAAAAAGGTTGGAGAAATTGATGAACACGCATTAATGGCTGCCGCAACCGGACAGACGGTGTTAACGTAACGAAATAATAATTATATGAATGAAAATATCTCACATCTTTCGCAAAAATTGAGATTACTGTTCAACACGCTCGGACCATTGATTGCACTTTTACTGGTCTATACTTTTTTTGCGATTCTGAATGTAAAAATTTTGTCTTTCACTGCTGTGGAAACTATTATTCAACAAACGGTCATTGTAGGTATCGCGGCCATTGGAATGACATTTGTAATAATTTCCGGAGGAATAGATTTATCGGCAGGCTCCATCATTGCCATGGGTTCAGTGGTTGTGGCATTCTTAATACAGGCCGCAGGATTTGATCCTTTACTGGCAGCACTGGGTGGTGTCGGAGTCGGTTTTCTCTGTGGAATGTTCAATGGAATTTTGATTGCACGGTTTAAAGTTGTTCCCTTCATTGTGACACTTGGTACGCTTCTGGTCGTGCGCGGTTTTGCCAAAGGCATTGCTCGCAGTATGCCGATTAACGCCGGTGATACGTGGCTTAGTAATCTGTTGGCTGCTTTACCACCGGATCAAAAATGGCAGCTGGTACCTTCAGGCGCCTGGTTGATGATTTTAATTGCCATTATAATGGCAGGCATATTGAAATATACACCCATTGGCAGACACATTTTTGCCATTGGATCCAATGAACAAACCGCTCGACTTTGTGGCGTGGCCGTCGAACGGGTAAAAATATTTGTATATATGCTTTCAGGTGGTCTGTCTGGACTTGGAGGACTTATGTTAATGTCGTATCAGGAACAGGGGGATCCAACCGGGGCCATCGGTATGGAACTGGATGTCATTGCTGCGGTGGTTATCGGTGGTGGGAGTTTGTCAGGTGGAGAAGGATCTATTTTAGGAAGTATCGTTGGAGCAATCATTATGACAGTTATACGAACGGGTTGTCAGCTGAATGGTTGGCCTTCCTGGGTGACCCAGGTAGTGACAGGTGCTGTTATTGTATTTGCTGTTGCTGTGGACAGGTTGCGACATCAAAAATAAAATTTCTTAGTGGAAGGAATGCCATGAAAAAAAATAACACCAATCAGCAAATACTAATTATTCTTTCCGCTATTGGATTATTTGCATTGATCTCTGGCTGTCATCATGACAAAGAAAACGCTATCCTGTTGCTTTTGATGGAAGAACATCAGATTACTTTTTCAGCAAAAACACATGCTCTGGATAATAACGATAATTTTTCTCCGGATGGTAAATATCTTTGTTATGATACCCGTGGAACCGTTTATAATTCTGATCTGGCGAATACGAAATCGATAGAAAAGGTGGAAATCAGCACCGGGATCGAAACTATATTATGGAATCCCCCTTCAGTAAGCGGTGAGCAAGCTGCACCGGGAGTAGCAGCGGTATCCTGGCATCCCTTTGAAGATAAGGTTATTTTTATCCATGGACCCTTTTTAGAAGAAGTGAAAAGTCGTGGTTATTATGATAAACCAAATCGCACGGCAATGGAAGTGAGCGCTGATGGAAAACAAAAGTTGATCAAAGTAGATATGCGCGACGTTTCAACCAATCGTCCGACCACGCCTGGTGCTCATCGGGGGGGTACTCATCGCCATGAATATTCCCGTGACGGGAGACGTGTTGGATTTACCTACGATGATTTTTTATTAAAACAATATGACCGTACCATTGGTTATTTGGAAGTACATCCGGATGCACCGACTGGTTATACACATTATTTTGCCGTTTTAGTGAAACCTACCGTAAAAGGACAATCCAAATCAGGAGAAATTGAAAAGGCCTATGATGATTCCTGGGTCGATTCTGCCGGGCAACAACGGGCATTTATTGCAAAGATCCGGTCAAAAAACGATGTGGATTATGACTATGCTTTATGTGTAGTGGATATTCCGGAAAACGTAGACATAACAAGTGCTAAGTCAGGAACATCTGTGATTTATCCCGAACCACCGGAGGGTATCCAAATTCGCCGATTGACTCATTCTGGTTGGGCTGGTGGTATCGTTCGTGGCTCACCTGATGGCAATCAGATTGCTTATTTTTTTAAAGATAAAAATAATATTCAACAGTTATTTATTATCCCGGTTATCGGATCCGATCTTGATCCGGATGTGTCGAAACAGCCCCGGCAACTGACCTGGTTACCGGAGGATGCCTCTGCTGTCCGTTGGCATCCATCGGGAAACTGGCTGTTTTGTCTGAGTAATGGAAATGTGTTGGCAATTTTTATCGGAAGCAAAGATAGGTTTGGTAAGAGCGTGTGGTTGTCTCAGGATAATTTGATCAGAGAACAGCTCGTTGTTTCCCCTGACGGTAATAAATTGGCCTATACCATTCACTATCCAGTTAAGGATAAAAATGGTAATACCATGAAAGATGTAGAAGGAAATTTTTTCAGACAAATATTTACGATGGATCTGGATTGGCAAAAATTGAATCAAGCGGTGGAATCAGATGAATATCGAACAAGGAATGAAGAATTCTGATTATTGATGTTGTTTTGTATTTACTTCTCAAATCAAAATTCGTTAATCGATATTCATTATTCAAATTTCAAATATTTTTGGTTAGTTTTTAGAAGGGTATTCATGCCGGCGACTTTAAAAGATGTTGCGAAATTAGCTAAGGTTCATTCATCGACCGTATCCAGAGTTTTACGTGGTAATGATGATTTAAGAATTCCGGAAGAAACGCAACAAAAAATAATAAGAGCAGCAAAAGAGCTAAATTATCATCCGGATCAAACGGCGCGATCACTTAGATTAAAAAAAAGCTTTAGTATCGGATTGATCCTGCCGGATATAACAAATCCATTTTTTGCCAGAATCGCCCGGAGTATAGAAATTTGTAGTTATGAAACCAATTATACACTGATCGTATGCAACACGGACGAAAATCAGGAAAAAGAAATACATTTTATAAACGAATTACTCAGCCGGGGTATTGATGGACTTATTATTGCGCCGGTTCAGGACTGTATCGACCATATTCGTTTATTAAAAGATAAAAAATTTCCCTTCGTATTGGTGGATCGTTTTTTCGATGAGATGGAGACCAATGCCGTTGTCAGTAATAATGAAGACTCTGCATACGAAGCAGTTTCATATCTTGCAAATTTAGGGCATCGACGAATTGCGATGATAAAAGGACGTAACAATATTTATACGATCCAAAAACGATTGATCGGATATCAAAGAGCGATAGAATTTTTAAAACTCGACAATGATCCCAAACAAATTGCCGGTGATGGATTTTGTCTGGAAGATGGCTATGAGGCGGCCTTACAAGTTTTAAATCTACCCGAACGCCCGACAGCCATGCTGGTGTCGGGTAATCTTGTAACTGTTGGGGTATTGAAAGCTATCATTGAAAAAGGATTATCAATTCCCGATGATATATCAGTTATTGCCTATGCCGACAATGTATTCTCTCCCTATTTATTTGTACCTCTGACGACTGTCTCCCATCCTTTAGCGGAAATGGGTCACCGTGCTTTTGGATTGTTACGTGAACATATGGAGGCAAAGGAACCATTGCCAGTTTCCAAAATAATCATCCAAACACAATTTGAAATAAGAGACTCCGTCATGAAATTGAATTGAGAGGTAAATAATATATTCGTTTGATCTAATCCTAAATTTTAGATTTATCATAGAGTGACAATAAAGTTTCCCCTTAAAAAAGGGGACTAAGGGGATGTAAAGAATTGATATATTTCTAAAGATTACGTTGAAAACATCCCCCTTAATCCCCCTTTTCCAAGGGGGAGACAGAGCTTTCATACATTATAAGCTATACGAATAAAATGATACTGCAATAGACCCGACTAAGGGGGAATTAAATTGTTGATTATATGCTGATTATACTCCAAACATTAATATTTCAGAATAATTCAGGTGAGATCAAAAAATACTATTATACTCACAAAATTTTTTGAAGATAAGGAACCAATAAAATGACACAATTAGCCATTAAAGGTGGGAACCCTGTTCGTGATGTGAATATAAATCCCTGGTCGCAATGGCCAGTATGGGATCAGAATGAAGAAAAGGCACTTTTAGAAGTACTCAACAGTGGTGTCTGGTCATATAATGGTGCTAAAGAAATGGAATTCAGGCGCGCTTTTGCCGAATATATCGGTACAAAATTTGCAATATCAGCGGCGAACGGCACGGTCACCCTCCAATTAGCACTTGAAGCACTTGGTATCGGTTATGGTGATGAAGTCATTTTACCAGGCTTAACCTGGCAGGCGACAGCAGCGACTGTGGCTGATGTAAATGCTATTCCGATTTTAGTAGATATCTTAGAAGACACCTGGTGTATGGATCCGCTAAAACTGCAAGAAGCCATAACTCCCCGAACGAAGGCAATTATTCCCGTCCATCTTTACGGAAGTTTTGCTGATATGGATGCCATAATGTCTCTTGCGGAAAAACATAATCTTAAGGTTCTAGAAGATTGTGCACACAAACACGGTGGTGAATGGAAAGGTAAAAAAGCGGGAAGTATAGGGAATGTGGGCAGTTTCAGTTTTCAATTGTCCAAACATTTGACAGCGGGTGAGGGAGGCGCTTTAACTACGGATGATCAGACAATTGCTGAGAAACTTGACGCCCTGCGTAACTGTGGAAGAAGACCGGAAGGAGATGACAACCAGGATGTGGATAAAGGTGCCGGTGTGTATAGCGATGAAGGGAATTTTATTCAGTCTGGAAATTATCGTATGACCGAATTTCAAGCGGCGATTCTTATCGAAGGATTAAAACGATTGCCTGAACAAAACCGCCAGCGTGACGGAAATGCGATATACATTAATAACCTGTTAAAAGAATTGCCTGGAATTAAACCGATGCGGCGCGATGAAAGAGAGACAAAGGAGGCTTATTTCAATTTTTCCTTCCGCTATTTCAGGAAACAGTTTAAAGATCTTCCGGTCAATAAATTCAGAGAGGCGCTGTCCAGGGAACTCGGATTGGAGGTTGAAGCCAGTTACGAACCATTAAACCAATGCTCATTATACGTACCTCTGACGAAACCGGCACGGTATAAATTAAACGATAAGTTTTGGGAATCTCTTGATCCGTCAAGGTTTAATCTACCGGTTTGTGAAAGAGTATATCATGAAGAATCTGTCTGCTTTCATCATAAAATACTCAGAGGAAGTAAAGCGGATATGGATATGGTAGTTGAGGCGATTAAAAAGATCTATGATCATGCTGAAGAATTGTTTTAGTCCACAGGTGAAATATGTTATTCACCACGAAGCACACGAAGGTCTTTTAAAAATTAAGAATTAATAATTACGAATTAAGAATGTAAAAATAATAATGATATAGTCTTAGTACCTATTATTTCTCGTTCGAATTCATAATTCTAAATTCTCAATTTTTAATTGCTTTTTATCTTCGTGTTCTTCGCGTGCTTCGTGGTTTATAAATAGACCAGTTGAAATAATCGAGTAAGTAACCTTGCGTTATCGATATCTTTTGAAAGGCTGTGATGAAGAAAATTAAATTTGCTCTGATCGGTGCGGGATTTATCGCAGACTATCATGCCCGCGCCTTACAAAAATTAGAAAACACAGAAATAGTAGCCGTCGCAGCCCTGCCTCTGGAATCTGCGCGTGAATTTGCAAAAAGGTATAATATCACCGATGCATCTGATAATGCTCTGAGTTTTGCTAATCGCGATGATATAGAAGCGGTTATCATCGGCACACCTAATAAATACCACGCGCCTTATGCGATGGAGTTTCTTAAAAGTGGAAAAGATGTTTTCCTGGAAAAACCAATGGCGATGAATGCCAGTGAAGGGATGAAAGTTACCCAAAGCGCTGAGGAGAATGACCGTCTGGTAATGGTTGGTCACATGTGGCGATTCGATACAGAGGTTAATTATATAAAAAAAGTGATCGCATCGGGTCAGCTTGGAAAAATATTTAAGACCAAGGGTTATGGGATACACGAAAACTGGGGACCTGGTGGATGGTTCACAAAAAAAGAATTTGCCGGAGGAGGGGCACTGGCCGACATGGGTGTTCATGCCATAGATACAGTGCGATATATTCTTGGAGGACCAAAGGCAAAAGAGGTTTATGCTAAGATCAGTACTTTTTTTGGCGATTATGATGTTGATGATTCAGGCATTATTATGATCACCTGGGCAAATGGTGTGAATTCTGTCATCGAAAGTGGCTGGTGGCAACCACATATGGATGGTCCTGAAGCAAGTACACAGGTTTTCGGAACCAAAGGGTATGCTAATCTTTTTCCGACCTACATAAAATTCACTGTCAATGATTTTCCCGGCGAGTTTAAAGCTCCAATGCCAGAAAAAACTGAGCACTGTGACCAGGTGATCTATGACCGGCAAATGGCCTATTTTACCGATTGTGTCTCTCGTAGAATAAAACCGGTACCAGGTATCAATGAAGGCATGGAAGTGCTCAAGATTGTTGATGCCGCTTATCAATCTTCCGAAGAAAACCAGGCAATTCATATAAAATAAAAAGTATCATTAATGTACAGACATCAGCAGCATGTTCACAGACGATATCATTAGATAAGTAGCAAAATGATCCTGTATATAATACTTTAGATTAATGGATCAGTAGTGTCCGGTTAAAATTAGTTTTATTCAGATAATGGTTGAAAAAACTCATCCCCAGACCTGCCCGCCTCGGGCGGGCATCTTCGGCCTTCTCTTGAGAAGAGAAGGGGCTCTATAAAGTCCCTCTCTTTTCAAGAGAGGGATTTAGGGAGAGTTCTTTCAATCATGCTTCATGTTAGTAAAATATTTGAATCAATGGATATTCCGGTGACATTTAATTAGGACTTAACTTTTAACTGAACACTCACGAGAGTAAATACCAAATCAACAGCAATCGATATAAAAAGGTGGAGATCATAGACGATGATAATCCAAGGCAATATATATTTCCTGAAGAATTATATCAAAACCATTTTTTTACTGCTGATTTTACCCGGGTTTATTCTGGCCGGTGCTAAAGGAAAAATAATGGGTCGGATAACGGATGCTGTCACCGGGGAACTTCTACCGGGTGCGCATGTTATCCTAACGCATACGTGGAATCAGGAAGAACCGGTGGAACTAATTTCACCAATGGGGGCGGCTACTGATCTAAACGGTGAATTCGTTGTATTAAATGTCCAGCCGGGAATCTATACGATTGAAGCGGGTATGATTGGTTATGCCAGGAAGATATATCAAAAAATCAGAGTTTCAATCAACCGAACGACACCGCTGATAATTGAATTGAATGAGGAAGCGATAGAAGGGGAGACTATTGTCGTAGAAGCGCAGAGGGAGGCCATAAAAAGAGATATGACTTCAGCCATGCGGACGATTTCTTCGGAGGATCTTGAAAATTTTATTATCGAAAGTGTCTCGGAGGCCGTTAAATTGCAGCCCGGTGTTGTGGAAGGTCATTTCCGTGGCGGACGTTCCGGTGAAGTCTCATATCTTGTAGACGGTGTTCAATCCGGGATAGGGGTACATGCGGATGCTGTCCAGGAAATTGAAGTAATCAGCGGTACCTTTAACGCAGAATATGGTAAGGTGATGAGTGGAATCGTGAATGTAGTCCCCAGAGAAGGGGGGAGCATTTTCACGGGTGGAGTCCGGTTGTTCACGGGTAATTACCTGACAAGTCATGATTATGTCGGTCTGGATGCCTCTGAAATCTTTCATCGAAACGAGATTCGGCTCCAGTTCGGTGGACCCCTGCCTTATACCGATAATAAGATAAATCTGTTTATATTTGGAACTGTGGTCAATGATGAGGGCCTTTTCTATGGGATTCGAAGATATAATATGGGCGATTACACTTTCGTCGGTGCGGGTATACCGGAAAGTGAATGGATTGATGATCATACAGGTGATATGGCAGAAGTGCCGATGTCGGAAGGCATGTCACGTGCTTTGATGGCTAATCTGATCTGGCGTGTAGTTCCCGGATTCAAATTTGGTATACTTTATCAGTATGACTTTGGTGAAGGTATGACCGGATATAACCATGGTTATAAATATCTACCAGACCGAACCAACCGGCGCTGGAATACAGATAATAGTGTAACCCTCTCATTCAATCATGCGATCAGTGCCAATGCTTTTCATGAATTAAAAACGATGTATTCCGATCATGACTATCAAACGTCAAGATTTAAAGATCCCTTTGATCCGGGATATGTGCACGATCTGTATAGTAATAGTATCGGTGGATTCGCGACCGGGGGGAATGATAAAAATTTTTATTTTCAAAATGATAACCGATTGGAATTAAAATATGATTTAACCTGGCAGATCAATAACCATCACGAAATAAAAACCGGTATCGATTATGTATATTTTGAATTTGGCAGGCGTGAATTTTCTTTGCAGAATAAATGGGATAATACCGAATACGAGGCGACACGATATGAACCGGTTATTTATCCGGATAGTACGACCTATTCAGATAGTTATAAAAAAAATCCGATTGAATTTTCTGCCTATATTCAGGATAAATCGGAATTTGATAAGCTAGTGATCAATTTCGGTCTCCGCTTTGACTGGTTCGATCCACAGACGATTTATCCGAGTGATTTACGGAACCCGGCCAATCAGATTGTAACGATCCGCCGCAGTGACTATAATAATGCAAAACCGCAATATCAGCTCAGTCCGCGGCTCGGCCTGTCCTACCAGCTGGGAGACGCAGCTGCTCTACACTTCAGTTATGGTCATTTCTTTCAGATCCCGAATTATGGTCATATGTTTCAGAATCCCAATTATGAGATAGCCTCCTCAAATTATGCTTCAACCATCGGTAACCCAAATATTAAAGCGGAGAAAACGGTTAAATATGAATTGGGCCTTCAGTTAAAACTGCTTGAAGGAATGGTCCTGAACACGGATGTATTTTATCATAATATTTATAATCTGGAAACGGTGGTTCCGATCGAAACCTACGACGCCATTATGTATGGTTATTATACGAATAAAGATTATGCCAGCTCTAAAGGATTAACCGTCGGTCTTGATTATTTTACCAGCAAATTAAGCCTGAATGTCAGTTATACCTTACAATATGCGGAAGGTAACGCCAGCACGCCCAACAGTAATTTTGTAAAGGCGGCACAGGACATTGATCCAATCACAAAACTGGTCCCACTCGACTGGGATCAGAGACATACTTTTAATTTCGCTACCGGGTATAACGCACCACAGTATGGACTAGCTGTCATCGGAAGTGTCGGCTCCGGTACGCGATACACCTTCAGTCCACCGGATAAAAGCCGCCTGGCCATTGCAAATATTCCCGAAAATGACATGACTAAGCCTCCTACTTTTTCTTTCGACTTCAAAGGGTATTATGATCTTGATTTCATGAAATTTAAAGATATCATTCCCAGACTGGGCATATATATTTATAATCTATTCGATATCCGTAATGAACTGTCCGTTTACAATGACAGCGGTCGGGCCGGCTCAACCATTAGTCTGAAAGAAAAAGAGGTGCGGGAAGCTTATGTCAGTACCTTTACCACGATAGAAGACCAGTATGCACGACCCAACTACTATAGTTCACCAAGAATGTGGAAAATAGAATTGAGTTTAAAATATTGATGCATGAATAAGAATATATTCACCGGGAAAGTATAAGACCGTTAAGCCGCGCTTTGCTGATGAAGTTGTTTATAAATTTAAATAGAATCATAATGATTAGTGCTTTTACTCTGATAGAAAAGGATATAACATCAATACTTACAGGGGATTGCTTTCCGCGCCCAGGATCGTTGAGACGATTAGTAGAGACGTAGCATGCTACGTCTCTACCTGAGTAAATATTTATCACACAATAACGGTTTCATTATCGTCATTGCGAGTCCCGACATATCGGGAAAGCAACCGAATAAATTATTACAGAGATTAAAACGTAACCAGAAATCAATTAATATAAAAGAGAAAAACAATGAAAAAATTGTGGTCTATTCTTTTTTTGGTGGTGATTGCTACAACTACATTATATGCCCAGGGCGTTCCTTTGATCGGGGAACAGAAAATTCCTGATGATCCGGCCGCTGAAACAACTGCCAGACGCTGGTGGTATATGGATGGTAACCGTGTCTGGTTAAAATTCTTTAATGATGGGATGCTGGCTAACTATCCAGATCCTTTGTCATCGATCTGGCCTAAGGGTTCCGGAATTAATATGAGTGACGGTCTGGCTGTTTTGGTTCAGGCCAGGGTTCATGTCGACAAAAATGGTATTCCCCTTCCGGAGGGTGTTCAACCGGATAAATCGCAGGGCGATGTAACCTTGTTCTTTTGTCAAACATACTACCGGGAGGATATGGACATCGATCCGAGCGGACAATTTAATTGGGGGTTTTATCCGGTGAGGGGTTATTTAAATCTGGATCAGGATAAACCAGCCATCAGCAATGATGATAATTCATGGCCGATTGGCGGCTGGCCGGATGCACCCGATTTTGTAGATACCTCCAATGTTACCGAATGGAATGGGTACTTTGGTCGCGGAAAAACCAATGCAGATTTAGAGGCTTACTTTGTAACCAATGATGCCTGGGATCTTGAATATCAGCAGGAAAATCCAAGAGACTTACATTTCTATCCCCGGCCGGGTAATTATCTGCCCGGTGAAAAGTATCAATGGGGCGGCATCGGTGCTCGTATCGGTACACGGCTTTTTCAATGGTCGCATCCGTTTGCACAGGATGTGGTTTTTGTCCACTATGATATTGCCAACATTTCTGATTATGACTATGACAAAATCGTTTTATCATTTTATATCGACAGTGGTATCGGGGGAGGGATGGATGATTTCAGTTTTATGGATAAAAAACTGGATATGTCCTGGATCTACGATTTTGATGGTATCGGCTCAGGTGGTATACCGGTTGGCATTATGGCCTTTGCCTTTTTGGAAAGTCCGGGAATACCGTATGACGAGATTGATAATGATGACGATGGTATTGTCGACGAAGACAGGGGACCGGACAGGGGATACTGGACAGAAAACGGTCTGGAAGGACCTAATGGAACAGTGATTGATCAGATCCAATTTGAAGAATTTTATTATCCAAGAACCGTAGGACCACACTGGACCGGAGATGAGAACCAGAACTGGCGTGGTTGGGAGGATGCGGATAGCAATGGTGTCTATAATAATGGGGACGAAATAAATGATGATGTCGGCTCGGATGGTGTTGGACCTGATGATCCAAACTATTACGGGCCTGACCCGAATGATACGGAGGCCAATGGCATGCCGGATGACGGAGAACCGAATTTTGGGAGAACCGATAAAGACGAATCGGATCAAATCGGTCTCACCTCATTTCAGGCCTGGCACCGGGACGCCTGGACAGGATCAGATCCAAGAATGCGCGAATTTCAACATGACAGTACCTATTGGGAATTAACATCAAACGGTGAATTTAATCCAAACTTTGATGAACTGGGTAATGTATTGAACCTGTTTGCCTCAGGTCCTATTCCTGTCAAAAGCTGGACAAAGGAGCGATTTTCAATGGCAGAACTTCATACCTGGGATAAACCATTCGAAGACCCGATCAATCATTCAGCACCGGCATTATTTCAACTTAAAAAAACAGTCCAGGCAATATATAATACCAGTTATCGCTTTGCCAAACCGCCTGCAAAACCAACAATTAAAGTTATTCCCGGTGACGGTCAGGTTACCCTTGTCTGGGATGATATCGCGGAAAAATCAAAAGAACCATTCTTTGATTATGTTGAGGATTTTGAAGGATATAAAGTTATTAAATCGACCGAACCCTATTTTGAAGATGCCCGCGTCATCACCGATGGATATGGGAGTGAAATGTTTCTTGAAGCGATTGCCCAGTATGATCTTGAGGACGGGATCAAGGGATTTGCTGATTGGGGAATTTACAATGGCGTATCTTATTATCTCGGCGAAGATACCGGTTTGAAACACCGCTATGTAGATGAAAATGTCGTGAACGGAAGAACGTATTTTTATGCTGTTATTGCCTATGATTACGGATGGCAGGAAATCGGTCTGTCACCGTCTGAGAATACAGCAACCATTACTCTGGATCAGGCGGATAACATTTCATTTATTGATAGAAATTGTGCCATGGTTATACCCCGGGCCTATGCTGCCGGTTATATCAGAAGTGAAATAACTGATGGATGGATAACCAAAGAGGGAACCGGCCAGGTGGAAGTGGTTCGAATTGATCCCGACGAGATAGAAGAAGGTCACCGATATACGGTGAAATTTGAGGAGGAGAGAGAAGATTACGATCCTGAAAAAGCAAGAACCACGTACCGTTTAGTGGATGATAAGGTATTTACCTACGCGACCACGGATTATTATATGTTGGATATTACGGATTCTACTCAAATAGATACAGTTTTTAGCCAAATATTCCCTTCCCGGGATAATTTTGAGTCACCTACCTACGACGGTATTTTTTTAAGTGTTACCAATGACAGAAATGTGACTAAACTGAGCGAATATTGGGAAGATGAAGGTGATGAAAACCGAATGACCATCAGTGTTGATGCCATCGATGTCGGGATTGTACCCTGGGATTACTCTCTGCATTTTATTGAGGATTCTGTATATACAACACCTTTACAGACCCTGGGTCCAGGAGGAAAGCAACTCCAAAATACAAAGATTAATGTATTTGCCCTCAATCATAATTTTTATCATAAAGAATTCAACGGTACTGATTCCATTATGGCCCCTGATACAGCCGGATTAGTTTTAGTTGATGGTGATGAGGACGGAAAATTTGAAATAAGACCCGGGGATGCTACCTCTGATTATTTTATGATCGGTGAATTATATACACGCGTCAGGAAAGAATGGGGATCTCCTTTTAATATTGATAATCTTCGGTATGCCTATTCTGTTAAATTTCTTGATGGGCTTCCACAGCCTGGGTCCGTATTACACATTAAAACAAAAAAACCATTTCGGGCAACGGATGTATTCAATTTCTCGGTTTCAAAATCTGAAAATTTGAACAAAAAGCTGGCCCAATCACAATTGCAGGATATTAAGGTTGTGCCCAATCCTTACGTAGCTGCCAATTTAATGGAGCCAAAAGTACGACAGGGGCTCAACCAGAGAAGGCTGCTGATGTTTACGCACGTGCCGGCAAAATGTACCATCAGTATTCATAGTGTAAGTGGTAATCTGGTAGATGTTATCGAGGTTAATAATGCTGACGATGACGGTCATGCGTTCTGGGATATGCAAACGAAAGAAGGATTGGAAATTTCATACGGTCTGTATATATACAGGGTAGATGCGCCGGGTATTGGTGAGCATATCGGAAAATTTGCGGTTATTAAATAGGCATTATCAAATTTAACTTTGTTTCACCGTTGATTGGAGAGGCGAAGCATGAAAGGAAAGGATCAAAGAATGTATCATTTGCGTATTTGTTCATGTCTATTGATCTTCGCGATGGGTGTATTTGGTGCAAACCGTGTCTTTTCTCAACAGACACCGGTAAAGATGGGAACGACGGCGGCCAGTTTTCTTGAGATCGGTGTGGGCAGTGCAGCCATTGGTATGGGTAGCGCATACACCACGATGGCGGAAGACTTAAGTGCCATTTACTGGAATCCTGGTAAACTAGCCTATCTGGAAGACTACGAAGTCATGTTTATGCACCAGCCCTGGCTGGCAGGAATTAATTTCAATTTTATGGGTGCTTCTTTACCGATCGAGGGGATCGGCGTGCTTGGGTTGGGAATAACCCGGTTAAATTCCGGTGATATTGAAGAAACCACGCTCGATTACCAGGAGGGTACCGGATCCTATTATGACGCTTCCAGTATTGCGGTTAGTTTTGTATTTGCCCGGAAAATGACGCCCAATTTTACGGTTGGTTTCGCCGGAAAGTATATTATGGAGAGAATATCCACCATGCAAGCTTCTTCCCTGGCGGTGGATTTGGGGGTTCATGTGGTTACCCCATTTTTTGAACGGCCGGGCAGTAATATTCAGGGCATTCAAATTGGCATGTGTATCGCAAATTATGGTGGGAAGATGAAACTGGAGGGTAATGATACCTTTATCGCTGTCGATCCTGAAACCGAAGAGGGTGGTAATAATGATCTGCTTGAAGCTAATTATCATATGCAGGAATATGAGTTGCCAACAGTTTTTAGAGTTGGCGTGGCCTACGATCTGTTTAACACATCCACCAATCGTATAACTATCGCGGCCGATGCCGTACATCCGAATAATAACTATGAATTTGTTAATACCGGTGTACAATATCGTTTATCATTATGGGATAAACTGGAAATTAAAATAAGAGGAGGCTATAAAACATTGTTTCTGATAAACAGTGTTGATGGATTGACACTGGGATTTGGGATGAAACTCATGGTTGCCGGTACCGGCAATTTACGTATTGATTATGCCTTTGCCGATATGGGCTATTTTGGAAAGATAAACAGTTATACACTTTCATTATTATTTTAAAGTGGACAATTTCTAATCTGATTAACTCATTAATTTTATGTTATTTATAGACTTAATTATTTAATTTTATGAATAACTCTGGTTAATTAATTTAAAAAAAATATCTTCGTTCACTTCGTGTGCTTCGTGGTTTATGAATAAATCAGACTAATAATTTAAGGAAAATGAAATGGATAAAATCCGATGGGGTATCCTAAGTACAGGAGATATTGCCCATAGTTTTGCCAAGGATCTGAAATTACTACCGGATGCTGATTTGGTAGCCGTTGGATCACGTAGCCGACAAACAGCCGATACATTCGGTGATAAATTTAACATACCTAAACGCCACGCATCTTATGAAGAACTGGCCAATGATCCTGATATTGATGTTATTTATATCGGCACGCCGCATACCCTGCACGCAGAAAATAGTATCCTTTGTATGGAGGCAGGAAAAGCAGTCCTGTGTGAAAAGGCTTTTACTATCAATGCCAAAGAGGCAGAGAAGATGATAAAAGTTGCCCGGAAACAACAGGTATTTCTGATGGAGGCAATGGTTACCAGACATTTTCCTGTCATTCATGCGATCCAGGATTGGATTAAAGCAGGAGAAATTGGAGAAGTGCGTATGGTTAAAGCGACCCGTTGTGCGCGTGGGTCCTTTGATAATACTACCCGTCATCTTAATCCATTATTAGGGGGTGGCAGTCTGCTGGATGTCGGGGTTTATGTTGTCTCATTTTCATCTATGATTTATGGTAAACCACCATTAAAAACAGTTGGATACGGACATATCGGTTCCTCCGGATCGGACGAACAAGGGGCGGCCTTATTAGAGTATGAAAACGGGGCTTTAAGTGTTCTTGTTTTCGCACTACGTACCAATGCCGTAAACGAGGCTTACATTTTAGGTACCAAAGGATATATTAAAATATTTCCGCCGTTTGCTGTTCCGACTAAGGCAATATTACAAGTTGAGGGTAAGGATGAGGTCTCTGTAGAAATACCGATCAGGGGTAATGGCCTGAATTATGAGACGGCAGAAGTAATGAGGTGTTTACGGGAGGGTAAACTTGAAAGTCCGCGTATGCCGCTCGATGAGTCGTTGGAGATTATGCGTACCATGGATCAAATTCGGGCGCCATGGCCGATTAAATATGCCAATGATTTAAAGAGATAAGGAATATTGTTATTCTCTCGCAAAGCCGCAGAGGAATCTGACACATAAATAGATTGCTTCGTCCCGCCGCGTCGTAGACCCCCGTTTTACGGGGCGGGCGGGAATGACGATCGCATAGCGTCATTGCGAGCGCTAGCGAAGCAATCTATACAATTTTTGTGTAGGTAAAACATTATCAGTCTTCTTTTTAATTCTTGATTATTAGTACAACCAGTAGGTAAAAAACTTTGTGTTAGCCTCATCTTCGGCTTGATCGTAATATTAGAAGAGGATCTAAAAGCCCCTTTCGTCATCCTGAGAAAAGTCGAGGGAATGAGAAAATTAAACTATTTAATTGTCCCGTTAGGGACAATATATTTATAGCAATCACAACATCAAGTATTCTAAAGTCCCGGTAGGGACGAAATATGAAATGCATGGTCAATACCTACACGCAAATATATTCAATGTGTATTTGCAGTTGAAGATCGGACATCTCTTATCAAATCGGAATGGAAAGATGAATTGTATAAATAAATCACAGGCATTGTGCAAACAAATATGCACAAATTAATAGCGATAAAATAAGAGATATATATTAAAAGATGTAGAGTAGATATTACGTCCCTGACGGGACTAGGCTTTTCTTAGGGTTTGATTTTACTATAAATATGATGTCCCTACGGGACATAAATGTGTACACAATTTGATTAATAATTTAAGTTATCAGCAGAACATAAAATGGTTTAGAGATATAATAAACATAGAGACTTTATTTAAAGAACTCACCCTAAATCCCTCTCTTGGAAAGAGAGGGACTTTAGGGAGCCCCTTCTCTTTTCAAGAGAAGGGGTTTGGGGATGAGTTTTTTAATCTTTAATCGAATCATTTTTTTAACCGGACAATCACGATTTGAAAAATTAAGGTAAGGATAAAATAATGCATAATATCTTTATTATTTTTCTAATATCGTTATCATTTTTTTTAGCATGTGTAAAACAGAATAATATTAACGGTAATAAATTACTGCTTACGGACAACTGGATGCTTCAGTCCTCGACCAAAATAAATGTAAAAGGTGAGTCTCTCTCCCTTCCTGCATTCGATCCGAAAGATTGGTATCCTACATCTGTGCCCACCACAGTACTTGCGGCATTAATAAAAAATAAAGTATATCCGGATCCTTATTTTGGTGAAAATCTGAAATCGATACCGGGATACCGTGACGGCCGCTGGCTGGCCATGCACCGGGATAATCCCTTTTATCCATCCTGGTGGTATCGCAACGAATTTAAGATTCCCGAAGCATGGGCGGGAAAAAATATTGTATTACATTTTGACGGTATCAATTATAAAGTAAATGTATGGTTGAACGGACACCAGATCGCAGATACCACAAAGGTAATCGGTATGTTTCAACGATTTGAATTTGATATTAACCCATGGGTCCAAAGAGGTGAAACAAATAGTCTGGCCATCGAAGTATTTGGTCCGGGTAGAATTCCGGATATTGCCTACAGAACCAAACAGATCGAAGCGACTACGGGATGGGATGATCACAATCCGCAGCCGCCGGATTTAAATATGGGCTTATGGGAGGATGTATATATCACCGCGGGAGGCGCGGTTGGGTTAAGACATCCGTATGTGGTTACTGATCTGGATTTACCATCATTGGAAACAGCCCATCTGACTGTTTCGGTCGAATTGAGTAATAAGAGCACTAAAGACGTTAAAGGAATATTCTCGGGACATTTGGAGAACATCACTTTTCAGAAGAAAGTTTCTTTATCCGCAGGAGAAACAAAAATTATCGTATGCACACCAGAGGAATTTCCGGCATTATATATAAAAAATCCGAGACTTTGGTGGCCACATCCCGTCGGTCCCCAGGAATTGTATGATATGGAACTTATTTTCAGGATAGGAGACAAAGTCTCGGCCAGGGAGACGGTTCGTTTTGGTATTCGGGAAGTTTCTACTTATATCAACGACGAGGGATGGCGTGGATACAAGATAAATGGTAAAAATATTCTGATACGGGGCGGTGCCTGGATGACCAGCGATATGTTATTAAGACTTACACCTGGACGTTATGACGCATTGGTCCGCTATGCCCGGGAAGCAAATTTAAACGCCTTACGTTCGGAAGGTTTTTCCATCCGGGAAACGGAAGAGTTTTATAATATGTGTGATCAGTACGGGATAATGGTTATTCAACAGATATTCGGTCGCAGTATTCCCGATGAAAATCTTGCCGTGGATCTTATAAAGGATATGATCCTACGCATTCGCAATCATCCCAGTCTGGTGCATTTCTTGGGTCATGACGAAACTTTTCCGACCGAATATCTTGATCAAAGCTACCGGAGGTTAATCGCCCAATATACACCGCAACGAACCTATCAGCCGCATTCCGGTGCTTTTCATCTAGAAAATCGTTTTAAAACAGGGGGCACACGTACCGGAACGCTGGAACTGTGGACATATGCCACGCCATCACATTATTATACCCATAAAGAAGATGGTGCCTGGGGATTTGCCCAGTCCGGGGGAATTGGCGGGATTATCGCTCCCTATGAAAGTATTCGTCGGATGATGCCGGAAAGTGCACAATGGCCCATATATAATGATACATTTTCATTCCATACCGTTTTACAGGGAATCGAGTATTTTGAATTAGGATTGATATCCATGGAGAATCGATATGGCAAGGCTACAGGCATTAAAGATTTTTGTCTGAAGGGACAGGTGATGAATTATGAGAGCGCCCGTGGGATGTATGAGGCTTATGCCCGTAATAAATATGATGCCCTTGGAATTACCACCTGGAAATACGATGCCGCCTGGCCGGCGGCAATGACCTGGCAGTATGTCGACTGGTACTTGAATGTTGGTGGTGCTTATTATGGCGCTAAAAAAGCCTGTGAACCATTGCATGTACAATATTCTTATGACGATCATTCGATTTATGTATTGAACAGTTTTTATCGGTCATTTGAAAATCTGAAGGTAACGGCCAGGATCTTCAATATTGACATGAGTGAAAAATATGCGCATGAAGCCACTGTAAATATCGATGCAGACGGTAAAACGGAAGCTTTCAAAATTGTGTTTCCCGACAATCTGAGTACCACATATTTCCTTGCTTTGAGACTTGAGGACGAGAAAGGGAATAAAATCTCAGACAATTTTTACTGGTTGTCAACCGTTCCCGATATCCAGGGATCCAAAGACGAGGTAAGAACTTCCAAAGGTTGGGGAATCCTGAAGGCCAGGCCTAAATCTTATGCGAATTTTAAGGATCTTAAAAAAATTTCTAACGTTAAGTTGGAGACAAAATATGAGATCCATTCAGATAAAGATGAGTATCGGGTTGTTGTACAGGTGAAAAATCCGGGGCAACATCTGGCCTTTATGATTCATTTGGCCGTTGTAGATAGTCAAAATGGGGATGAAATCCTACCAACGTATTGGCAGGACAATTATTTTTCTCTGTTACCGGGCGAGGAGAGAGAAATCAATGCCCTGTTTTCGAATGAAGATTTAGGAAAGGCAGGGGTTCTGGTTAAAATTGATGGCTGGAATGTTGAATAATTTCATTTTCAACAAAAGTCACAACTTTTAAAATATAATTTAATATATTGTTCCACGGGCTTGACTTAAAAGTCTAAAGAACAGGTATATATTAATATCGCAGCGATGCGGCAATCAAATATCAATAGCATAAATATTTTTTATAATTATCGGGAGAAAAAAATACTATTGGGAAAAGAAATAATTGTCTGAATTATTCAAGATCCTGAGACCGATAGGTCGAAGGATCTGCTTTGTGGTTATTGAGGGAATAAGGTTAGTTAACAAAGTTAATTAATTATATCTAACTCTTGACAAAATTCAAAAAAATATGTATTATGCGCAAACGTTTGCCTTGCCCTTATATCACCTGGGTAAATTAGGAAAATAATAGACCTGGTAAACAGGTTAATAGATTCAGAGGTTTGTTTCTCCTGATTGTGTAATATCAGGATTTGTAATTTTATCAGAATCGCATATCAAATGGTGTTTCCGGCGAAAGGTAGGGGTTTACATTTTTGTAACCAATGCAGGATATAGAAGGAATATATTGATTCCATATATATTCTGATCCAGCCTCTACAAGCATTACACCTATCCGTGTCAACCAGAGGTTTTAAAATTATTGGTATAATTTTTTCAGATCAGAACTTTTATTAAAGGAGACTATACATATCTGATTGTTACTGCCTCACCTCTTGATATACAGAAGTTGGAATACTCTGCCTTTCACTGTGCTCATGTAATTTTCGCTTAAGAATCTGGGAATAATAGCAGAAGACTATAATGAATATTAATACTAAATGATTGTCAAGCATTTGATTGTCAATCGCATGTACGAACCAAGTAAAGGATAATTGTGATGAAAGATAGTAAATGGATAAATATTTTTCTTACACTCTTTTTGCTTGCCCTGGTATACCCTTCATTTGTTCAGGCCGGTTCCACGGGAAAAATTGCCGGGGTAGTACTAGATAAAGCGACGGGGGAGGGACTCCCGGGTCCAAATGTTGAAGTGCTGGGAACAACCCTTGGTGCCGCTGCGGATGTAAATGGTATGTATGTTGTCTTAAATATTCTTCCCGGGACCTATACCGTCCGTTTTTCCATGTTAGGCTATAACACGGTTGAAGTTACCGAGGTAAAGATTAATACAGATAGAATTACCAAGTTAGATGTCGAATTGCAGGAAACAATCCTGGAAGGAGAAGTGATTACAGTTGAGGCAACGAGAGAGGCGGTTGAATTTGATCGCACTAATACCGCTGCCTATGTCGGTAAAGAGGAAATAGAAGCGATGCCGGTAAAAACGCTGAGTGATATTATTCAGCTGCAGGCCGGTGTTGTAAAAGATGCGGGTGGTGCCCTCCATTTTCGTGGCGGCCGCAGCCGGGAGGTCGCTTATTTGATAGATGGCGTTCCGGTAACCAATACCTTTAGTCAGGGCGGCGGTTCCAATGTTAATATTGAGAATAATTTTATTCAGGAACTGCAGGTGATCACCGGAACTTTCAATGCCGAATATGGTTCGGCCCAATCCGGGGTAATAAATGTTGTCACCAAAGTACCTGAAGATAAGTTGGATATTACGGTCGATGCCATGACCGGTGGTTACTTTTCGCCAGGCAAGGTACAATTTATCGGTCTGGACAAGCTAAATCTTACTTCGGAAAAGGAGATAAAGTTGTCCTTGTCCACACCTTTACCCTTTCCTGCTAAGTGGGGTAAATTGGGTTTCTATGTCAATGGTCGGTTTGCTGATAATGATGGTTGGCTGAATGGCGAGCGCCGTTTTAACACAACCGATGGCTGGGAAATCGAGCTTTACCGCTATTGGTATGAAGCAGCAAAAGAGCCGGACGATCCCCTGATCATACCTATCCCGGATTCTCTGCATACCGGTGACGGTGCCATTGTGCCGATGAATTGGCAGGATTTATATAATATCAATACAAAACTGGTTTATCAACCATCCAGTGCCATGACCCTGGCCTATAATATGTTTTGGAGTAAAACAGACGGAAAAGGTTATGCAAGTTCCTGGAGATTCTGTCCCGATGGTACGAATCAATACCATAACAATAATTTTACGCATATGCTCACTTACACGCATACCCCCTCCCAGAACCTGTACTATAACCTTCGTTATTCATTCCAGCAAAATAGCTCTGAATCCTACGCTTTTGAAAGTGCTGATGACCCCTTATACCAGGTGACGGCGGTCAATGCCTGGGATCCCGGAAAAATGACCGGTTATGATTATGGTGGCATTCAATCATGGGATCGCCGGTGGTATGAGCAATACATACATCTGGTTAATGGCGATCTCACCTGGCAGATTAGTAAAATTGTAGAAATTAAGGTTGGTGGCGAAGCGAAAAACTATGACCTCCACTATAAAAATGCGCCGATGCGTGAAAAATTTGGTTATGAAACCCTACAATATCCTTATACCCGTAATGAAATCAGAGGAAAACAAATACCCTGGCAAGTATTCAAAGATGCCACCAAGGATTTTGAACATGGTACGATTCTCTTGCGGGAGACCCACCCTGATAGTATCCTGGATGATCAATATTATGTCGATTACAAAAGAAAACCACTGGAAGCATCGGCCTATGCGCAGACCCGGTTAAATATGGGGGATATTATCCTGAACGCCGGTTTAAGACTCGACTACTTCCGGCCGAATGATCGTTACGCCCCGGATTATTCAATTGTTTATCCGGAGTTGGTTGGTCATGATTCATATTATGTACAAGCGAAGGAAAAATATCAGCTCAGTCCGCGTTTCGGTTTGTCTTTTCCGATATCTTCAAGGGGTGCGATGCGCCTTTCCTACGGACATTTTTTTCAGATGCCCAGTCTGGAAAAACTGTACCAGAATCCGGTTTTATCACACTATAATCAATTCAGCATTAAAGATTCCCGTATCGGCAATCCAAACCTGGAGGCAGAAAAAACCGTGCAATATGAAATCGGCCTTCAGCAGGAACTGGTACCCGGTCTGGCTATGGAACTGACCGTCTATTACAAAGATATCCGCGATCTGTTGGGCCTGGAAATTTTAACCCTCAGTAACGGAACCACATTTTACCGGTATGTTAATAAAGAGTATGGTAATTCCTCCGGTGTTACCCTGGCCTTCAACCAACGATCATTTGGTGGTATTCTGAACAGCAGTATCGACTATACCTATATGGTAGCCAAAGGAACTGCCTCCAGCCCGGAGGCCGTCCGTGATGTCGCCATTACTGCCGGCCCCGGTCGTGGGGCCTATACCATTGCCGAAAGACGGATCAGTTTTTTAAACTGGGACCAGACCCATTCCCTGAATACATCCATTAGTTTGAGGCCAACGCCTAACTGGAATATCAGTATTATCGGATGGATTAATTCCGGATTTCCGTATACACCGGCAACACTTAATACGGAAGTTGAGATTCCCGGTACCTGGTGGAATCAAGCCGATCGGAAACCGTTGCGCTGGAATGTTGACCTGAAGGTTGCCAGGACTTTTCAAATCGGTGATTTTCCGTTAACTGCGTATATCGATATCTACAATATCTTTGACCATCTGAATGAGAATGGTATCAATAGTCTTACGGGCCGCGCCGGTCCCAATGCCTATTTGCCTGAAATTGGTCGATTACGTTATAGCAGAATAAGTCAGATCGGAGAATTTAGTTATGACGAAGCGGATTATGACCCGTCGTGGTATTCCAGGCCGCGCTTAATACAATTTGGAATTTTTGTCCAATTATAATAAAAGAAGGTGTATTACTATGATAAGAGGAAAAGTCAACAAAAGAATTTTTGACACCTTTGTTTTTATATTTTTTATTTATTTTTGTCCGAATACTGTCCTGGCTCAGGTATCGGAATATAGTACCGATGTTTCCCGCAGAGGCACCGCTGCCGCTGCGATGTTGGAAATTTCAGTTGGTGCCAGGGCGGAAGCTTTGGGCGGTGCCTTTGTGGCAATTGCCGATGATCCCTCTGCCTTATACTGGAATCCTGCCGGAATTACAAAAATACAGTCTTTATCGGTACAGGCGACCAAAACCGATTGGTTGGTCGGCACCAGTTTTAATGCCATAGATCTGGTGGTTCCCCTGGCTGGTATGAGTTCTTCCCTCGGTTTTCACCTGGCCATGCTTGATTACGGGGAAAACCCGGTAAGGACTATTTTCCGGCCTGAAGGTACAGGAGAAGTATACTCCGCCTCGGATCTTGTCGCCGGGGTTTACTGGGCGCTGAGCATTACGCAATATTTCTCAGTCGGTGTTGGTTTAAAGTATTTTAATGAGAGGATCTGGCATGTCTCCGGTTCAACAGCCGCTGTCGATATGGGAATTTTATTCGAAACCCCTATCAAAGGATTTCGGCTGGGCGGTTCTATCAGTAATCTGGGGCCCGATTTCGGCCTTTCCGGGAGAGATCTGACCCGCGTCGCTGATGCGGATGGCCGGGAAGATGACACCTACAATAATGACAATGTGCCGATTCAACTGGCCACGGAAGATTTCCCCCTGCCTTTATTATTTCGTTTTGGTGTTGCTTACCAGGTAGATTTAAGTTCTGACTACATCGTGCAGTTTGCGGCCAATGTTAACCATCCCAGTAATGATAAAGAAAGTCTGGATCTGGGGGTGGAGGCAAATGTGTTTCAATCGTTTTATCTGCGGGCCGGATATCGCTCTCTTTTTGCCGATTATGCCGCCAATGGATTAACCCTGGGCGGGGGGCTAAAGTATGGATTCGCGGAGATTGTTAATATAACTGTTGACTATGCCTGGTCAGACTGGAGTATATTAGAATCGGTTAATCGGTTTACCCTGGGTGTGGATGCCGCACTTTAGTCAAATAAAAAACATCATTTCGCTTTTGTAAGGAATGAAAGGAGATATATTGTGTTGGGTTTAAATAATTTAAAAGATAGAAAGAATAAGGGGATAAACCTGTTTCTAATCTTTCTCTTATTATTTTGCAGTGTAAATATCTCGTTTGCGGACGAAGATCAACCGGGGGGAACACAATACGACACCCATCCGATGCACTGGGGACGTTTCTGGGCCCGGGGTCTTTTTGACCGGAATTTAATATGGTGCCCGGTATGGAATATCGGAAATTTATCCGACTCTAATGTTTCCCCAAATGCACAAATGCGCTGGCCCGGCAGCAATGGCAGGAATTACACCAGTTATGCCTGTTTTTATACCGCGGCCCTTGTTACGGATATGTCCGCCTATGAGGGGCAGGTGGTTCCATTGGACCGGGATGGGGTGCAGTTTTGTATCCTCAATAACGGTTATCTACCCCATATCAGTGAGCACGGGCAGGCGCATCTTTCTAAAAACCAGGACCATCAACAGATGTGGCAGCCGATACCCGGTTTTTATAATGATGGGGCCTATGGCTGGATCTGGGGGATCGATGAAGACACCAATCAGGATGGCGCACTCTCTCCGCAGGAAGATGTGAACTTTAATGGGCTGCGTGATATAAACCTTGATCCTCCTGAAAGTATTATTAAAAGCCTAGCGATCAGTACCGATAAACGGACCTGGCCGGAATACTGGCCGGGTGGCTCTTATATCGGTGATACCCGTCCCTATTTCGACCGCCCCCCTCGAACCACCGAACCGGGAGACCGGGTCGGACGCTGGAATGGAGAATATAAATCCGGTCCCATTTCAGACCAGGAGACATTGTATCGCATGGATGATCATGAGAATGATTACTGGAATGAAAAAGTTTTTCAAGATGTAAATGTAAAATACTGGCCGATAAAAAATCCCGACGGTACGCCGGATACAAGGGATTGGTATGATAAAGAACGTGGTATTGCCGGTTCCGGAATTGAGGTGGAGAGCAGAAGTTATGCCTGGTTCCATCCCCTGGCAGAGGATTTGTTGGTTGGCATATACCGGGTAAGAAACTACAGCGATTACGTACTGGACCGGGTGGTTACCGGTATGTGGGCCGATCCCAACGTAGGAACAGGAGATTATAATGATGCCGATTATAAAGCCGCGGAATATGCGCCGGATGGCAGCCCCATCGGAGAGGCCGGACGCCGGGAGTTTGATATCCTTTATCAATGGAATACGTTACCGTTGTCCGAAATTGGCGGCTACAAAATTGTCGGTACCTTTGCCTTTGCTTTCTTGGAAAGCCCCGGGATTGCTTACAATGATGATGATGATGATAAAGATGGGATGAAAAATGAAACCATGGATGACGGCATCGATAATGACGGGGATTGGGAGCCATATGCAGATATCGGTTTGGACCGGATTGGGCCGGATCATCCGGAATATAAAGGACCCGATCTGGATGGAACCGAGGGTAATGGTGTCTGGGATACGGAAGATGCCAATCTGAATGGCGCCCTGGATAAGGGTGAAGACCTGAATAAAAACGATAAACTGGATATGGAACCGGTCAATGATGACCGGGGAACCGATGGTGTCGGTCCGGATGAAAATGACTGGCCCGGTCCGGATGATAACGGCACCGAATGCAATGGCTATATGGAATTGGGTGAACCCGATTTTGATATCACTGACATTGATGAAGCCGATCAGGCCGGTTTAAAATATGTTCATGTCGCCTCTGATTTTGCGAAAGATTTTGTAGACCAGGGTGGATATTGGGAAAAATACCTGTCCAAGCCGGATGGTGAAATCAGTCTTAAAATAACCGATGAAAATATCGCCTTTAATTTTGGTGCCAGAAATGTAAAACTGGAATGTGGGGAATGGAAACGCTTTGCGATTGCCCTGGTGATGGGAGAAGACCAGGATGACGCGATCCGCAACAAGGCAACGATGCAGAATATCTATGATAATAACTACCGTTTTCTGACACCGCCCCTGCAACCGACATTGGTTTCAAATGTGTCCGATCATGAAGTTCAACTGTATTGGGATACGGATGCGGAGGGATCAAAAGACCCGTTTTTTGGAGAAGATTTTAACGGTTACCGGGTCTATAAAAGTACCGATCCAAAATTTCTGGATATCAAAACAGTATCCGATGCCTTTGGCAATGTCCTTCTATTTGAACCATTAGCTATTTATGATAATGCAGATGGGCTTACCGGTGCACATCCGGTCCCCTTTCCCAATCTGGGTGTGCATTATGATATGGGTAAAGACAGTGGCCTTCGTCATTCTTTTAGGGATACCCTGGTGGAGAACGGCCGTACCTATTATTATGCAGTGACCTCTATCGATGCTGGAAATGATGATGATTTTTTTGAACGCGGTCTGGTTTCCGTTGATTATCCGCTACGGGCCATGCCCAGTGAATCCCCTTTTAATGTTACCGTAAATATACTCGGCAATGTCATTTACCGGGATCGTAACACGGCGGTTTGTATTCCGGTGGAGCCGGCAGCCGGCTATAGAGAACCCATCGTTGATTCGTTAAAAGTGGAGCATGTCAGCGGCTATGCCCAGGGAGGTGTGTGGCGGATCGATGTGTTTAATAAACACCATGTCAATTTAGGAAATGAATATGAAGTAACTTTCACTGATGATGACTGGTTGACCAAGATTACCCCGGCCTATGAATGGGGTAGCACCACCGGTAGCACCTGTATCAATTTGACCACCGGTGATACTTTGTATAATCTACGCTATCCTAAGGCCTATGATTTTATTACCTATGGTTATCCCGAACTGGAACGGATCGTTGCCGAAGGATTACATTTTGGATTCAAATGGCCGGTTCAGTGGAAAGCGGTTGATGAAGGACAAAAAGGTATTGAGATCATTAAATATAATGCCAGCGGACGTGAGACCAATGCCTGGAAATACTGGGTAACAGAAACTAGATCGAATATTATCTTGAAGGCGATTGAATTGGCCGGGGACGCCACACCGCTGCCCAGAGACTTCGAGCTGCGTGTTGAAGATCATTTTAATGCCGATACATCGTATTCCAATGCTCCCTGGATCGGTGTACATCATTTAAATTTTGCGGTATGGGATATAACCGATCCGGAAAATCCGACAAAGATGACATTATTAGTAAGATATGATATGAAGAAAAACAATCCCCTAAAACCGCCGCCGGAAGAAATGTGGGGTCAGGTATGGGATAGTACTAGCGTGGTGATCATGTACCCGAATCACGCCGGGACCTTGAAAGAATCGTGGACGTTGCGCTTTTTTAAGAATGAATTTGATGTCAATGACTATGTCATTCCACCGGAGCCGGGAGATATTTTCCGCCTGCGGACCACACGTAATCCAACCCATCTGGATACCCTGCGTTTTAAAGTCGAAGAGGGCG
>CAZBBC010000046.1:0-28106 GCA_964489835.1 uncultured Calditrichota bacterium | reverse complement strand
TATTAAAAAACATCACTGGAGCATTAGAATTAATTATGGGGTGTATTGAAGAAATAGAAAGAAAAACATCCCCCTAGCCCCCTTTGAAAGGGGGAATTTATGTATCGCCAATAAAAATAATTAGTTAAATGGAAAACATATTAATACATTTTACACTACTAAAGATAAACTAAGGAGTCAATATGAACAGACCTATCATTTACCTATTATTAACACTTTTCCTCACGCTTGTATTTTTTTCTTGTGCCAAAAAAGAAAGTAGCGAGGGTATGACTGCCTCACCGATGGGTGAGACGAAAATCGATTACAAAGAGGTACGAATTCGAGAAATGCCACTGGCGATGCAATGCTGGACATTTAGAAAGTTTACTTTTCTGGAGGCGCTCCAGAAAGTAAATAAAATGGGTTTAAAATTTTTACAGGCTTATCCAGGTCAACCACTAAGTCCGGAGAGTAAGGATCTTAAGTTCGATCATCAAATGAATGAAGATCAGATTCAATGGGTTAAATCCTTGTTAAAGAAATATGATTTAAAGGTTGTTAGCTATGGTGTGGTTGGATTTGAAAATAACGAAGAGAGTATGCGCCAGGTTTTCGATTTTGCTAAAACGATGGGAATTTCTACCATAGTAGCCGAACCGAAATTTGATGATTATTCTCTGATAGAGAAATTGGTCAAAGAATATAATATACGCATCGCTGTCCATAATCATCCCACACCATCAAAGTACTCATTGCCGCAAACCGTGTTGGATCATATTCAGGGATTGGATAGGAGGATCGGGGTTTGTGCCGATGTCGGACATTGGTCGCGTTCGGGGGTGAAGGCAGTCGACGCTCTGCGGCTGTTGAAAGGTCGCATATTAGATGTTCATCTGAAAGATTTAAACGAATTTGGGATAAAAGAAGCCTATGATGTTCCCTATGGACAGGGAAAAGTTAATATCCATGATGTCCTGGCCGAGCTGACAGAGCAAAACTACCGGGGCTATCTGGCCATCGAATATGAAAACGAAGAGGAAGTATTAAATCCGGAACCTTCGATTCTTAAAGGTATTGAATATATAAAAAGCATCACTTATTACCTGGGATATAAAGAATTGCTTGAGTCCAAATCTGGTTGGAATCACTACGGTCCGGGATATTTTGATCTGGATGATGAAAGCGGTGTTATGAAGTCGCATGGCGGAATGGGGTTGTTCTGGTATAGCCGGGAAATGTATGCTGATTTTGTTCTGGAGCTGGATTATAAATGTTCTGAAAAGAGAACAAATTCGGGCGTTTTCCTGAGAGTACCGGAATTTGTAGTGAGCAATGATTACATCTACCGGTCCTTTGAGGTTCAAATCGATGACAACAGTGCGGGCATCCACAAAACCGGTTCTATTTACGATGCTGAACCTCCCAAAATAGACGCAGCCAAGCCAACCGGTGAATGGAATCACTTTAAGATCACCTTCAAAGGCAAGAATATCAAAGTAGAGTTAAATGATCAACTCGTTAATGATTGGGATGCTGAGCCAAGAGGAAAGATAAAAGAGTTTGCCCTAAAAGGGTATATCGGTCTCCAGAATCACGACAGCCGTTCACCGGTATTTTTTAAGAATGTTTTTATAAAAGAGCTAGGCAAATAATATCTTGATATGAAAACCGTTAAAACGGTTGGAAAAAGTATTATTTGGTATTAACCCCTGGTTTAAACCAGGGGTTAATTAGCAAATTCTGTAATATATAAAATAATAACTTCGGATGATCCGGATGGAATAAATCTCAGTGATGCAATGTATACTTCTTTAGAGGCGCACCATGGCCCGGATAATTCATTCAATGGATTTGGTAAATCACAAAAAGAAAGACGTATCGATTTTATCTTTATTAATGATGCTGTAAAAGTTTACAAGCACGGAATTCTCACACAACACTGGAATAACAGGTATCCTTCGGATCATATGCCTGTGCTGGCTGAGGTCGGTATTCAATAATTACCCACACCGGCTGGCTGAGACCGTTGCAGATTTGATAATTATAACAGAAATATGTAATTATCTGTTCGAATAAGCAAAATCTAATTCCCCCTTTGAAGGGGGTTAGGGGGATGTTTTTACATAACTTATAGAGAAATAACATCCCCCTTACTCCCCCTTTTCCAAGGGGGAGACAGAGCCTGCATACATGAAAAAAGTGATATTGCAACCGCCTGTGGTTGGGGGAGGGTCAATACATAATTTTTTATGTCCAGCTTGTACCGTATTTTGAGAGAAATCATGAAACATAAGACCTTACTAATCATTTTATTGTTCTTCCTTGTTTTTATAACCAGCTGTACCACTCAGGAAAATATTTCGATTTTACACTATTACGATTATGATCACGATTTTCCTCTGGATGATTCTGTGCGACTGAAGTCAGAGACTGATCAGTATCTTATGTATGCGGTGACTTATCGCAGTTTTCATGATGCCGTCGTCACCGCATTGCTCTCCGTGCCAAAAAATGTTCCAAGACCGGTTCCGGTGATTATTTTTGTCCACGGCGTAAAAGATCATAAAGAGGCGGATTATATGAGGCTTGGTCATAAATATATGCTGGATAGCGCCTATGCGGTGATGCGTATTGACGTGGCAAATCATGGAGATCGAAAGATTCATGAACACAACTATGACTTTGCTAAAGGCTATCGATTCTGGACAAGGGATATTATTGCTCAAACCGTATTCGATCTGCGGCGGGCTGTTGATTTTCTGGAGACAAGATCCGAAATTGACCAGGAGCGCATCGGTTATTTTGGTATCAGCCTTGGGGGAGTAATCGGGACAGTTTTTTGTGGCGTTGATGACCGGATAAAAGTACCGGTGATTGCTCTTGCCGGTGGGGGATTGAACCTGATATTTAAATTTGATGCTCTATCCACGGAAACGGCGAACTATGTGAGTATCATCGATCCGATAAATTTTGTTGAAAAAATTTCACCGCGGCCTTTGTTAATGCTCAATGCTGAAAAGGATGAGGTCATACCACCGTTTTCAACAAAATTACTTTATGATAAAGCAAAAGAACCGAAGAGGATCGTCTGGTATCCGACAAAACACCGTCAGGTTCCCCAGGATGTGGTTTTTCCGGAAGCGATTCGCTGGTTTAATGAGCATTTATGATTGCTATGCCCATTGAATAAGTCATCTCGCAAAGACGCAGCGACGCAAAGTTTTTTGTCCACGGATTACACGGATTTACACGGATTACTTAACCGAAACGACGCCACGCCAGTGGGCGGGCAGGTAAAGGATCCGCAAAGCACGCAAGGTTTTTTTTAATATTTTTAAATATTTTATATAATCTTTGTGATCCTTGCGCCTTCTTAGCGTCTTAGCGGTAAAAAAATATTTAACACTTTAGATAAAATTTTGCTAAAAAAACAAAGTTTTTTGGTACAATAGCATAGCGCAGTATGGCTGCAAACAATCAGTTAATCACCACCGAGGGACTCTTTTTTAAGCAGTTATTTGACAAGATAATCCCAACAAAGTCGGGATCCAAAAAACGGACAGGATTACAGGATAAAAATCTTTTTCATGTCCTGTTACCTTGTAAAGTAGAATAAAAATATCAAATAAATAAAGAACACCTGACTTATCATAATTTGATCCGTTGCTATAAAAAAATGACATAGTACAATAATCTTATCCTCGTAGAGGATAAATTATTGTAATAGAACCTATATAAACCAATACCCCATCCTCGTAGAGGATGCATTATTAGCAGTTTTAGTAAATTTATTCTAAAAATAGATGATTGTAATAAAACCAGGCGTCTTTACTCTATTATTAATCCTCTACAAGGATTAAATATTTTTGAATTTCGATTTTTTTCTACAATAATATAACCTCTACGAGGTTAATAATCTCGTCGCTCTAACGGTATGAAAGGAAAGGAAAGAGTATCTAAAGAATATAATTTTTGTCATATTAGCCAAAAGACATCTATATTTACAAATCAATCAATATATTCGATGATTTTATAAGAATGGGTTCGAAAATAACAAAGTATTTGGTTATAATATCATAAATATTAAAATTTAGATTTAGTGAGGAACGCATGAAAAAATTTATAGGCCGTGGTTTAATAGGAATTCTGGTAATAGTGGTAGTATTGATCATCATTTTTTGGGGTCGGTTTGCAGGCGCTTTAAGAGTTTATCAGCTCATTGGAGCTATCACCACCCAGATTGAACAAGGTAAAGATAATTTAAATCTTCGCCTGGATGCCGAATGGGGAAAAACTGATGATAAGAGAGATTCATTGGTAGCCATGATCTACTATAAAAAGGATGAGCGTTTTACCGCTGATTTCAAATATGATGAAAACCGCTATATTATCAAAAGCAGTCAAATACTGACAGAAGTGGACATTCTAAAATCGGGATTGAGAATTTCTGCGGAAGGCCGGGAACGTTATAATTTTGATGTTCTTTTACTTCTGAAAGAGATCATTCAAAACCATCCTTCTCTTGAACCGATTTTATCTATGGGATTTTTGAAAAAAGTGGGAATTTCCGTCTGGGCCTTCTCTTCATGCAATTTCACTGAAAACGATCCTTTTGAGATAATAAATATTCCGCGAGACGTCATCGGTGCGGATGTGGAATTTTGGATTGACGAAGAAACAGGAGAGGATGTACGCATCGTTGTTCGGGATAGTGTTTATACGATGAATGCAAAACTAAAGATCAATTCATTTACAACGCCATATAAATCATCAGGTTACAGTCCGGAACACCAGTTAAATGTGAAACGGAAAGAACTGAATACAGCAATATATAGAGGAGCGGTTAGAGCAGCCGGAATTTTAATTGAAAATGCAATAAAACCAGAAATAGATACCAGGGACCGCACCTGGGGTAAGGGGCGGCTGACTTTTGTCGATGGAAACCGGGTGTTGATTGCAAAGGGGAGTCACACGGAGATCGGCGAAGCGCACGGCGCCCTTCTTACCAAAGAAATACGTAAGATGATTGATGCTACGCTATACACGGTCGGTTGGGCATATACAATGGGGAAGAAAAAATGGTTCATCGATGAGATGCGTGGGGCGTATAATCGCTTGGAACCCTTTATTCCACAAAAATATCAGGAAGAAATGGCCGCACTTTCTAAAACTTCCGGTTTTCCTTTAGAAGAGATTCGCCTTACCAATGTATTTCCGGCTTTATTCCATTGTTCAGGCTTTGCTTTGTTTAATGAGGCCACCATCGATGGCCAGCTTCTACATGGCCGGGTACTTGATTATATGACCGGGATCGGCCTGCAATATCATGCTGTTGTTTTTATTTTAAAGCCTACAGGATGTTATGCTTTTGCCAATATCGGATATGCCGGATTTATTGGTTCCGTATCCGGAATGAATGATCAAAAAGTTGCTTTTGGAGAAATGGGTGGCGGTGGAGAAGGTAACTGGGATGGGATGCCCATGGCCTTTTTGATGCGAGCGGGGATGGAACAAACCGGTACGCTAGATGAGGCACTTACTTTATTCAGAGAGACACCACGTACCTGTGAATATTATTATGTGATATCTGACGGAAAGATTCCGGATGCGCGTGGATTGGCTACAACACCTTCCTTGTTTGAAGTGATTGAACCTAATCAATTACATGAGAAACTGCCTCATCCGGTAAAAGATGCTGTTCTGATGTCTGCCGGCGATCGTTACGAAAAGATAGTCGAAAGAGTGAAGGAAAATTTTGGAAAATATAATGCGGAGAGAGCGATCCGGTTGATGGATCGTCCGGTAGCCATGAAAAGTAATTTACATAATGTGCTGTTTGCGCCGCAGACTCTGGAATTCTGGGTAGCCAATGCCGGGGCTAATACTCCGGCAGCAAAAGAACCGTATACCCATTATTACCTGGAGAAACTTCTGGAAATGGCTGAATAATATATTAGCCTGAATTATTCACCACGAAGATCACGAAGAGCACGAAGGTCTAATAATAACAATTATTTAAGTCGATATTATCAGGGAGATCCCATTCAAATTTTAATATTATATTAATTTAACTTCAATAAAAATATCTTCGTGTCCTTCGCGTGCTTCGTGGTTTATGAATAGATCAGGCTAAACAATGATAAAACGAGAAAAAATCCTCCGAATAATTAAAATTATATCCATTCTTCTCCTTATATTAATCATCTTCCTCTATTTCTATATCATATATCCATTCTGGGGTATACCCTTTAATGCACAAAGACATTCAAACCCTCCTTTAACGCCATCCTGGGCCCTGGAATGCTGGTTATGGGAGGATGATGCGAATACTGCACAAAGAGTAGATGAACTTCTGGATGGTTACAGAGAGCATGATATTCCTGTGAGGACGATACTCCTGGATAGCCCCTGGAGTACACGGTATAATGATTTTGTCATCGATGAAAAACGTTACCCTGAACCGGAAGTATGGTTTAAGGGCCTGCAGGATAAAGGTTACCGCGTTGTCCTATGGATGACCAGTATGGTCAACAGTAAAAATAAAGATACCGCGATAAAAGAAGATCAGACCTGGTATGAAGAAGTCAACAAAAATGGCTATATTGCCGATAGTGGATCACAAACGAAATGGTGGAAAGGGATCGGGGGATTTCTTGATTATACCAATCCTGAGGCGGTCCACTGGTGGCATAAAAGGCAGCAAAAACTCTTTAATTACGGTATCGATGGTTGGAAACTGGATGGCACGGGCACACTTTTTTGGGGGAAACTTGGTCCATTACCCGTTTTTTATAAGAAAACCTTTGATGGTTGGATGACAACGCGTCAGTATATGGATAGCTATTACCGTGAAGAATATCAGCATGGTTTAAAACACAATCCGGAGTTTGTTACCCTGGTCCGGGCAGTGGACAGGCCCTATATTCATCCGGAAGGCTTCGCACCGCTGGATGCGGCAACGGTAACCTGGGTGGGTGATCAGAAACATTCATGGAAATCGACCACCGACATATCAACGGATAAGCCATTAGAGAACACAGATCTGGTTATTGATGGGATCGAAGGTATTGAAATGGCCATAGAAAATATCCTGGCTAGCGCTGAATTGGGCTATAGTATTATCGGTTCTGATGTAGCTGGATTCAGTGGACATATTATTCCCCCAAGATTGTATATTCGTTGGGCACAATTTTCAACGTTTTGTGGACTTTTTCTCAATGGTGGACATGGGGAGCGAGCCTTATGGAAGCGCAGTCAACAGGAACTGAAAATCATCCGAAAATTTTCCTGGTTGCATACTGAATTTATTCCCTATATTTATAGCCACGTAGTGATCGGAAACGAGGGGGGACCGGTATTACAACGCCCGGTCGATGGAAAATATCACTATTTTTTCGGAGATGACTTACTTATAGCGCCCATCTATGAGGATTCTCCAACCAAAGAAGTAACAATTCCAGAAGGAAAATGGCGATACTTTTTTCAGGATCTTGAAGTAATACAAGGACCGGAAAAAATCAGTAGAGATTTTCCTTTGGATGAATATCCTGTTTATATTAAAGATGGTGCGATTATCCCGATGAATATTACCCGCAGTTATACCGGATTAGGTGATCATCTGTCCGGCGGATACACAACTTTCTTAATTTATCCAAATGAGGAAAGTCGGTTTACCTTGTATCATCCAGACACAAGCGGTAAAACAGACATTGGTGTAAAAAAATTTGCTTCTACCGTTGATATTACCTTCAATGGCAAAAAGACAGCACATATTTTGAGAATTTTAATTCCCGAAAAGCCAGTTGATGTAAAACTTGATAATATTCTGCTTACAGAATCCAAAGATTGGCACTATGAAGACATTAATCAAAGATTGATAATAAAAACGGATGATTATCAAAAAGGGCATTACAGCATCCGGTTTGGAAAACAATGATCAAACAGAGCTAATCAAAAAAACTCATTCTAAGTCTCCTCGCCTCCGGGGGGTGATTTCTTTTGGAAATAGAGGGGCTTAGTCTCAGGCAATTGAAAGTCCTCTCATCATCCTGAGTCCCGCCGATGCGGGAAAGGAATGAGAAAATTAGACTATATAACTGTCCCGTTAGGGACAAAATATTTATAGCAATCATATAATCCAATATTCTAAAGTCCCGCTAGGGACGAAATATTAAAAGCATGGCCAATACTTATACTCAAATATATATTCAATGTGTATTTGCAGTTGAAGATCGAACATCTCTCATAAAATTAGATTGGAAAGATGTAGAGTAGATATTACGTCCCTGACGGGACTATGTTTTTCATAGGATTAGTTTTTGCTATAAATATGATGTCCCTAACGGGACATAAAAGTGTACATATTGTATTTAACAATAAAAACTATCAGTAAAATCAGTGCTAAAGAAAATTTTAAACCGGATACTCATGATACAAAATAATTAATAACAATTAATCGCAGCCCTTTGCTGCGCTCAAGGAAGAAAGGATTTAGTATGTTTTTTAGGATTTTCAGTGTTTCATTAACCTTTTTGTTTATTTCTATTTCTACCATATATGCTGATGGAAAATTACTACGCGGTGAAAAATGGAAAAAGTTTAACAATGACGGTGCAACTGCGGACTTTTATGTAGCAATGAATGGTAACGATAATTGGTCAGGCAAATTCGCTGAACCAAATGCAAATAAATCTGATGGACCATTTGCTTCCATTCAAAGAGCTCAGGAGGCTGTTCAGGCATTAAAAAATGAGGTTTATAAGCCAAAAAGCGAACCGATCGAGAAAAGATGGATCGGATCTCCTCATGTTTTCGGTAAGGGTAAAGACATTCTTGTATATATTCGCGGTGGCTATTACTCATTGGAAGAAACAATAACTTTTGCAACAGATGATGGTGGTGAGCGTGTCGAGACCAATTTACCGACAGGTGCTTTTGAATACCATAAGTTAAAAGATTACTATGTCACATATGCCGCGTACCCTGGAGAAAAACCGGTCATTTCCGGAGGTCAAAGAATCAATAACTGGAAAAAAAATAAAAAGTACTGGGTCACAAAAGTAAAAGGTATTGAAGTGGGGAAGTTATTACTTAATGAGGAGATGCAACCGCTTGCCAGAATACCGAATGAAGGCTATTTTAAACCATCGGAATTACCAAAGTCAAGGGAATCCTTTAAATTTCACCCGGGAGAATTAAAAGAATGGGATAATATTGAAGATAATCGAATCGTGATGCTCCTCCGATGGCATACTGGTGTGAATTCTATAAAAAAAATAGATGAAGAAAGTCAAATGGTATACCTCAGCGAACCGGAGAATGGTATCGTTGTTGTCCCTCCGAGATATTATATCGAAAATATAAAATCATTGCTTGATGCTCCGGGAGAATGGTTCTTTGACAAAGATTCTGACGAGTTATGCTTTATCCCCCCTGTCGATATCACAGATCCCAACCGAGCGCAAATCATTGTTCCCAGGTTGTCACAGTTAATGCAGATTACCGGCAGTAGAGATAAACCGATACGTAATCTTAGATTTTATGGCCTGAATTTTGAAGGTACCAATTCAGGGGATAATGCCATTTCGTTTGAATATGCCCATAACTGTGAGTTAATAGGAGGCAAACTCACTGCTATGGGGGGGACCGCTGTATATCTTAAAGAAGGCAGTTATCAGAATAGAATTATGGAAAATAGAATTATCAATATTGAAGGCAGTGCTGTTACCATTGCCGGTAAGGATCATCCGGATCACTGGATGGATATCGTCCGCGAAAATATTATTTCTAATAACTATATTGATCGCTGTGGTGGTAGTAGTATCGGGGCTCAAAATTGTCTGAATACAACAATTTCTTACAATGAAGTAACAAATAATCATGGTCGTACGGCGATTCGTGTGGGTGGATGGAGAAATCTTGAGGAAGCGATTGATGGCGGATACCGGGTAGAATACAACCATGTCCATCATGTGCAGGGGCGAGCCGACGATTCCGGTGCGATTACCAGCGCCGGGCTCACATACGATTCTGTCATCAGAGGAAACCTCATCCATAATGTAAAGGCCGGATATTTTAATAACAATGTTGCTATCTGGTTCGACAACATGTCCCTGGGGTGGATCGCGGAAGATAATATCATGTATAACCTGGAGCAGGATGAGATGAAACTCTGTGCAGCCAATCTGGTGGATAACCTTTATCGCAATAATTATCTTATTGAAGCACCCGTCAATCCGCCGGAAGGTATCATCGCCGGAAAACCGGAGTTTGAATATTCTCGGGTTACCGCATTAAATACTTTCAATTCATCAATGGATAATTTTAATACGGGTGATTACCTGCGTGTAAGTGCTAATGTAAAGAACCTGGGTGCAACTGGTATCGACCGGATTGATTTTTATGTGGATGGCAAGGTTGTGCAATCCAGGAAATTCCCGATTATCAAAAATAATAGTCGTGAAATTTCGTTTAAAACACGATTTTCTGATCCTGGTGAACATCGCATCGCTATCGGATCTACTCCCTATAAAGCAATTATAATAAAGGGAACTCGTCCGCTCGCCCTCTATGATTCACTGACCGTTTCTTCCAATATTTTGCCGGAAGGTGAGGAATTAACAGTGAGTGCACGCATCAAGAATATTCAGAATCAGAAAGGAACGATTGAGGCTGATTTACTGGTCAATGAAAAGAGGATTGCTTCGAAATCGATGACGATTCAGCCGGGAGAATTTCAAAAAGTATATTTTAAACTCAGTCTTGATCCCGGGCATCATCAAATCAAAATTGGCCGTACTCCACCTGTAAATGTGGAGGTATATCCGCATCAGGCGATTGATATAACCAATGTGAAATTAAAAGAATTTTGTTCGGCTACAGCTGATCCTTGCGAATTTGACATTGATCAGTCAAAAAATCAATATAGTATGAAAATAGCAGGTACGGACTTTTTTCACGGTGAAGACTCCTACGGATCTATTTTTTTGGATAAACCGGTAAAAGGTAACTTTGTTGCAACAGTAAAAATAAAGCGTTTTGGCAGAAGAACTCATCAATGGTTCCGAGCGGGACTGTTTGTTCGGAACGATATAACAAAGAGTTTTGATACCGGCCAGGCCAGTCAGGGTTCCGTGCTTTTATTTGTAACGCCGGGACGCGTAGGGATGAATTGGGATGAATTCGGTGATGGTTGTATGCATAAGGCCAGCAGTGAAAATCATAAAACCATGGAACCTTATCCCATGTGGTTAAAATTTGTGCGCCACGGGAATAGTTTTTCCGGCTATGTCAGCTATGATGGCCAGAATTGGAGCGTCTCCCGGCATACAGGAGATATACCTGGCATTGCCGGTGCCATACATCTTGGGTTGGCTGCCGGAGGGTGTGACGAACGTTCCTATACAGTAGAGTTTGAAGATTTCCAGTTGGAAGTTGAGAAAGAAGACTGGAAGGATTAAAGGGGTAGCTTTTAATTGCTGAAGGAGTATATTATTGACATCCAAAGAAAGAGTTTACAACGCCTTACACAAAAAGCCGGTTGATCGTGTACCAATTTTTATGTGGTACCATCCGCAGACTAAAAATCGACTGGCCAAATTACTTGAAATACCGGAAAAATATGTCTCCGAGGTATTAGGAGATGATATTAAACAAACCTGGGTGAATAATAATTATCCAATGGAAAATGTTTCCATTGAGCAAAACGGCTCTTATACCGATCTTTGGGGTATCGAATGGACCCGATATGGAGATTTTAACCAGATTCAGTCTTATCCGCTGGCAAACGCTTCAGAAGAAGAGGTCGAAGCCTATTCTTTTCCCTTAGAACGGATGGATGAACTGATGGATTTGATGACACCCGTTATCACATCTAAAGCGAATTATTTCATTGGTTGTGATATATCTCCCTGTGTATTTGAATTATACTGGCGATTGCGCGGTTTGGAAAATACAATGCTCGACATAATCGCAAAAAATGCAGCAAGTTTAAATTTGTTTAATAAATGTACCGAGTTTTCTATCGCACTTGCTGATAACGCAATGAAAAGGTATGATCTGGACTGGGTCTGGACCGGAGATGACGCCGGTACGCAGGCAAATATGATGATGAGTCCGGCATTATGGCGTGAAATAATAAAACCAGGACTCAAACAAATATTTGATACGATCCGAGCGCAGAATATGATCGTTGCTTTCCATTCCTGTGGTGCGGTGCGGCCAATTATCGGGGATCTCGTTGACATTGGTATGGATGTACTCAACCCAATACAGAGTACCTGTCCCGGCATGGAAGCACTGGAATTAAAAAAGGAATACGGCGATAAAATTGCCTTTATGGGCGGGGTTGATACACAGGGCCTACTACCAAAAGGAACATCAGCGGAGGTCTATAAAGCCACAATAACCCTTATTGAAGGTATGACCACTGATGGTGGTGGATATATTCTGGCCGCTTCTCATACCGTACCACCGGAGACGCCGGATGAGAATATATTTGCCATGTATGAAGCAGCCGGTATCAGTAAGACCGAAATATTTGATAAAGCCGCAGATGTTCGGAACAAATAAAAGTCATCTGTTATTCCGTAATTACAAAAGATTGCTTCGTCCCGGCTGCGCCGGGCAGGCTACTTATTCTTCGTGACTCGCAATGACGGTACTGTGATCGTCATTGCGAACGTTAGCGAAGCAATCTATTAGATTAACAATGAGTTAAAGACATAATAATTATATTTATAAAGGGATTTCTACTCAATTATTAATATATTTTTTAAACTTAACATAAATATCTTTGTTTCCAGAGCCTGTCCTGAAGACCGAAAGGTCGAAGGATCTCCTTCGTGGTTTATTATATAATCAAATGAAGAACTTTCTAAAAGGCAATCAATTATGACAAAAACTAATCCAGTCAAATATTTTCTCCTTCTGCTATCAGCATCGCTTTTATGTCTTTTCTCATCTTGCGTGCAAAGCGTGAGCGATCTGCCGGAGAAACCCAATATTGTTTTCATACTCGCCGATGACCTCGGCCAACACCAGGTGGGGATTTATGGCAGCAATTTTTATGAAACGCCAAATATAGACCAACTGGCCGCCGAGGGAATGCGTTTTAACAACGCCTACGCCGCCTGTACGGTCTGTTCTCCCACCAGGGCAAGTATTATGACGGGTAAGTATCCGGCAAGGCTGCATCTCACCGATTTTATCCCCGGAAAAGTGCCTGATGGCGTACCTTTAATGGTTCCGGATTGGACAAAATACCTCCCACTGGAAGAAATCACTATTGCCGAGGCTCTAAAATCAGCCGGTTATACCACCGGTCATTTTGGCAAATGGCATCTGAATAAAGACAAAAAATATACATCAGGGCGTCCCGGTGATCCCGGCTCTCAGGGATTTGATGATGTTTTAACCACACACAAACCGGGTGCTGGCCCGGATAGCCGGTATGAAGAAGATTGGCACCATGTGCGGGAAATAACTGAGCGGGCTATTTCATTCATCGAAAAGAATAAAGATACCCCTTTTTTCTGTTATGTGACACACAATAGCATTCACCGGCCGGAAATCGAAAAGGAAGTTCTTCTTTCAAAATATGAGAAAAAATCCGAAGCAGCGGTGGGAGGACGAAAAAATCCAATACAGGCGGCGATGCTGGAAACATTGGATCTTAGTATAGGTCAAATTTTGACAAAAATTAAAGAATTGAATCTTGAGAGAAATACAGTGGTTGTTTTCTTCTCAGATAATGGCCAGCTGGGCGTGAAGGAAGGAAAACCATACCGCGGTAGCAAAGGAGATCTTTATGAGGGCGGCATCCGCATGCCCCTGGTTATTCGCTGGCCGGGTATCGTGGAAAAGGGTATTACCTGTGAGGAAATTGTCATCAGTAATGACTTTTTTCCAACCTTAACAGAAATAGCCGGAATCAAACAAATGCCCGGGGAAATTGACGGGATTAGCCTCATATCTTTACTTAAAGACCCGGATGTTAACCTGAATCGAGATGCTGTTTACTGGCATTATCCGCATTATCATGGGTCCGGTTTAGGTCCGCAGGGAGCGATCCGCCAAGGGCAATATAAGCTGATTGAATGGTATGAGAAATCACTTTTTGGCAGGGAGGGTGCATTAGAGCTCTATAATCTGCAGAAAGATCCGGGTGAACAAAATAATCTCGCCGATGAAAAGCCTGAATTAACCGCTAAATTATGGCAGGAATTAAAATCCTGGCGTCAGCAAGTGGGTGCACAGGAAATGAAGATACGTAATCAATAGCAGGATGTAAGATTGAAACCCAGAAAGCGACGGATTCTGGTCGTTCAAATTATAACAGATAAAATGCTTTTACCACGAAGAACACGAAGATAAAAGCAATTAAGAATTATTAATTACGAATTAAGAATTTAAATATATTAATGGCATAATGTTAGCACCTATTACTTCTCGTTTAAATTCATAATTCTTAATTTTGAAAAGATCTTCGTGATCTTCGTGTTCTTCGTGGTTTAAAAGTTTTATTTTAACCGGAAGAGCATATGAAACGCTTTTTAAAATGGCTTCTGATTATCCTCGGTACATCTTTACTGATCATTATAATCATTTTATCTAGTTTATGGCTCAAATATTATTGTATTGTCAATGTTGAGCGCGGGCAGTTACAAGTTCCCGTAAAACCGGGCGAATTGGGTCAATGGGTGGATCCTTTTATTGGTACAGGAGGAATTCCCTGGGTCTGTGCGCATAATTTTCCCGGAGCAGCCCTTCCATTCGGTATGGTACGACTGAGTCCGGAAACCGCTTCAATGATCATTAATAAAAGAGCGCTGAATACCTCCGGGTATTACTATCCGGATAACAAAATAATGGGTTTTAGTCATACACGCTTAGCCGGCACCGGTGCCACTGATGGCGGGCATTTTTCGATTTTTCCTACGACGGATTTCATCCCGGAAAATATAGACTGGCAATCTCAATCGACTGCCTTTTCTCATGCGGATGAACTTGCTTTCCCCGGGTACTACGCTGTCAGATTAGCGGATACGGGGGTATTGGCCGAATTAACAGCCACGGAACGTGTTGGGGTTCATCGCTATACCTTTTCAAATGGCGCAACGCCGTCCATTATCATCAACGTGACCAATGCGCTGGGTGATAAAAAAAGTAAAGAGGGAAGTGTTCGGATTCTTCATGAGGCTAATGAAATAGAAGGAAGTGTTAGAACATTTGGTTCCTTTGCCGGCCGGTATGGCGGGGTAAAGATCTATTTCGTGGCCCGGTTTGATCAGCCCTATTCTAACTATGGGATTTGGAATAGTAAAACATTTACTGCCCGGAAAACTATAATGAAGGGAGATAAAATTGGCGTCTATCTTAGTTTTAAGCAAAATAATTCTAAAAACGTTATCATGCTCAAAGTGGGCGTTTCCTATGTCAGTATCCATAATGCCCGCACGAACCTCGATGCCGAAGCTGCTGAAGTCGGTTTTGATGAAATAGTAACCAGAGCAAAGGCTGCATGGGAACAAAAATTGGCTCTTATAAAGACTGAAGGCCAGAGTGATGTCCAAAAAACGATTTTTTATACAGCACTCTATCATGCCTTACAAATGCCAACTATCTTTAGTGATATTAACGGAGAGTACATTGGATTTGACAAAAAAGTGCATGCGGCGTCAGAATTTACTTATTACACTGATTTATCGTTGTGGGATACCTTTCGGACTGTCCATCCTTTGTTTAATTTGATAGTTCCAGATTACCAGCGTGACATGTTGGTCTCACTGGTCAGGATGAGCAAAGAAGGCGGCGGTTGGTTACCACGCTGGCCTTCAGGGAATGGTTATACAAATTCAATGCTTGGAACACCGGCCGATATGGTGATCGCTGAATCCTATTTAAAGGGAATTCGGAATTTCGATATCAAAAGTGCCTATCAGGCAATGCGGCAAACAGCGTTGGCACCAACACCCAGGGGCGGACCCTATTCGGGGCGTGAAGGGATTGTCGATTATTTGAAATATCAATACTGTCCGGCGGAATTAATGGATGAAGCCGTTTCCAGGACTTTAGAATTTGCCTATGCTGATTACAGTCTCTCACTTTTAGCCACTGAACTAGGCTATGAGGAAGATAGTGCACTATTCGCCAAACATGCCCAATATTACCGGAATCTATGGAATCCTGTGACGCAATATTTTCAACCGCGTGATACCCTTGGTCAGTTCATTGAGCCGTTTAAACCGCTGCTCTTGACCTATCTTGATAGGGAAGGAGCATACACCAATGATTATGTTGAGGGCAGTGCTCTACAATGGCGCTGGGCAATACCATTTGATCCCGAACGATTTATCGCTCTATTTAAAAGCCGGGAATTTTTTATAAGCGAACTCAATGATTTTTTTGCCTTATCTGATTCCACAATGGGCGCCTGGAATCCTGGCTCATATTATTGGCATGGCAATGAGCCGGATATTTATGCTGCCTATTTATTTAATAATGCCGGACGTCCGGATTTAACACAAAAATGGGTACGTTGGATAATCGATCATAAATATGGTACAGGATATGATGGCCTGGATGGTAATGATGATAGCGGTACTCTTTCTGCCTGGTATATTTTCAGCGCCCTTGGTTTCTACCCGGTAGCTGGAAACGATATCTATCAATTAGGGGCCCCTTTATTCAAGAGCGCATATATTACCATCAGGGAGAAGCAACTCAAAATTATTGCCGATAATTATTCTCCTGAGCACATCTATGTTCAGAAAATTTGGTTAAATGACACACTACTTGATCGGACCTGGTTAGCACATGCTGAAATTGCCGGTGGGGGACTTTTGCGATTTGAAATGGGCGATCAACCAAAGATATTGAACCTGAATGAGCCGGAAAATGGAGAATAATATTAAAAACTCTTAAATTATTGCTATTACTTAGGTTGATTTATTTGTATCCGGTTAAAAGAAAATTTTCGACACTGAGACTGTTTTTTCCCGATAAATCAGGGATATTTCAAGGTTAATTAATTACACCTTAGTTATGTTTTAAACGCAGAGAATCAAGCCGGTGGGTCGGATCCGCCTACCCAGGCTATTGCAGATTAGTGAAATTTTCCTGACATGTCATCCCTGTCCCTTCCTGTCATTCCTGCGAAGGCAGGAATCCAGAAGGGATAAACTCCAACAGGGATCCATGTTGATAAATCACCTGAGTCATTGTTTCTTTTGGATTCCCGCCTGCGCGGGAATGACAATCTGCGCGTTTAAAACATCAGGATTGTTTAAAAATGCCTAATCTTCAACACCCTGTACCGGCGGACGCAGAGTTCCTGCTTCCGCTTGAATGGACATAACTGGAGTAAAACTATGAGATTGTGTGACCTTAGAAAAATTATATGTACGGGATTGGTTATTTATCTAGCAATTATTGTAACGAATACGGTTTCCGCAAAAACCTGGGAATGCCCGATATTACCATCAGAACAAAAAGTGATCATTGATAAAACGAGCAGGGCCAGGATAATATATATTACTTCCGATAAAGCCAGCGATACTAATTTGTATTTTCATGATCGTTGCTGGCTTGCCAATGGCCAAATGATGCTTTTTTATTCAGACAGAAGCGGTCGGTCTGAATTATATGCCTATATATTGTCAAGTGGGGAGTTGGTCCGCCTTAACCGGGCAGAAGATTCTCCGGCCAGAAGTGCTATTGCCTCTAGGCGTGGGAATAAAATGTTTGTTGTCAGGGATAAAAAAATTTATCAATGGACTGTTCAACTCACGCAAAAGCCGAAAACAATGGTCACCGTAGGTGAAAAAGAAATAGGTAACTTTCCCGAGGGCTCTAAGCAATATTCCGGATTAAACGAAAATTCAGATGGTACACTGGTCTGTTTTGGATACGGTATAAATGATCGCTATTATATCGCTGTCGCCCGTACTGAAAGCGGAGAAACGCGCGTGGTCGCTCAACCAGAGATTCCATTCGGGCATCTACAATTTAGCTGGAACCGGCCCGACCTTCTTTCCTTTTCAGGAAGTTACGGTGGTGACTGGGCACCTGAAGACCCGAATGAACCGCCGCATGCCAGAATCTGGTTTGTAAATGTAAATATCAATATCCCATTTCCCGCTTTTTATCAAAAACCGGGAGAGCTGGCTACCCATGAATGTTGGTGGATCAATGACCAGATGACTTTTATCGGTGGACACAGAAAGGATGAGGGACATGTTAAGGTGCTTGATCTTAAAACCGGCGATATTCGTATCAATGGCGCTGGCGCCTGGTGGGCGGAAGCAAAGGGTATCGAATTGGGAAAAGTAAATTGGTGGCATGCTGCCGGTAGTCCCAATGGTCACTGGATTGCGGCAGATAACTGGCATGGCATCATCGCCCTCTTCAATGCAAAGACGACAGAAATGAAGATCCTCACGCAGGGACATCGTATTTATGGCAGCGGAGCCCATCCCCATGTGGGCTGGGGCTTAGATGATAAAAGTGTTGAGTTTACGACCAATAAATTTGGTAATCCAGACGTTTGCATCGCCCTCATACCGGAAGAATGGTAATTTTGCCTGATAAATTCATTATTCACGGATTATCACGGAGATAATACCTTTTATTTATCTGATTAATCGATAAAATTTAATGATTAAGTTTATAAGTAACATAAAGTCAATGAGTTAATTCCCCCTTAATAAAGGGGGTTAGGGGGATGTTTTAAACGTAATATTTTAAATTATGTCAATACTTTACAACCCCTTAGTCCCCTTTTTTAAGGGGAGACTTAATAGTCCGCTATATGATAGATTTGAATTTCATGAATTAATTAGCTTCATTAACCAGGGAGAAATAAATGAATTATGAAATGGCTCAAACCACCGGTTTTCTGTTATTTTCTCTGTTAATTGCCGGCTGTAACACGTCCGACGAAGAAAAGATCGATTTGAAGAAACCGGAAATACCCATAAAGGTAATGGCAACTGAAAAAAAGGGATTTGCCACCTTCACCAACGATTTACATACGGGCAATACCATCGGTTATCGATTTTTTGAACATTCGCCGATTTCCTATGGAGCAGTACCTGAAATAAATGCCATTAATGATCCGGAATTAAACAAAGAAAAGATTGATGAAATCGAAAGGTTTTTCTCCACCCAGCCCGGTGTTTATACCTATAAAAAAGCGGTAGAACAAAATGATGAGTGGATAAAACAGGACTGGACGTTCTATTTGGCACCGGTACATGATGGCATTGATCTGATGCTGATTGTAAGAACATATGATGAGGGATTACCCGAATATTATGGCATACAGCAATGTTTTCGACTGAGTGGAAAGACAAATGCGCCATGGCGACAAAAAGTTGCAACCACACCGGCATTTAGCGAATATGATTTATGGGACAGCGAAAAGGAGCAAGAACAAAAAAGCAGTCTTACCTATGTGGTTCGAGAAGGCCAATGGCAGGAATTACCGGCGCTATCCGCATCTGTCGGTGCACGAACACCATTTGGCCTGGAAACAGATTTAAAACGTTATAAAGGAAAGCTTCCTCAGAAAGTAGGGCCTTATGAAGCGGAAATGTATGATCCAATTGATTTGGGATTAATCGCCCGTATTAATAAACAAAGAACATGGGTGAGCGGTATTTATTGGGAAGGAACCTCGCATGTTACCGATCATCATCCGGCGGACTGTCTTCATAGCATCGTTAATATTGGAAATATACCATCCAATTCAAGACGGGCGGTTCGGGGAAAAATTTATTGGTTTAAGGGAACACTGGATGATTTATTATCAAAATTTGAGAAAAATTTCCAGCAATAAAAAAAGTTAAAAATAATATAGATTATATCAGAGATGTTTAGGTAATTATCCACGGATTATCCGTCGAAGCCGGATCAGGCATAGCCAGACACATAATAACATAAAATTCTATGATTTATATTTATAATATTAACACTTCTGAAAAATTAACATAATGACGTCATTGCGAGGAATGAAATGACGAAGCAATCCCTTATTAATATTGAAGTTATTAGATTCCTTCGCTACGCTCGGAATGACAATAAATGTCATTTTTCCGAACTTTCAATATTTTAGTTGATTAAAAAACATGAAAAAAAAATAGAAGAAATTTATGAAATTCGTGGAATAGTTCGTGAAATTCGTGGACAAAAATAAACAAGAGGATGTGATGAAAACATTTTTATTGCTTGTATTCAGTTTTTGTCTGTTTTTCCAGGTGTCGGCACAGGATTTTGCCCCGGTACAACTCAAAGCAAATACCTCGCGGGTTGATCTGACGCCACCTCTGGAATTGCAATTCAGTTTAGGTGGATACGGTGACCGTATGAATAAACCGGCAGAAGGGGTTCATGATAGTATCTGGGTAAAAGCGGTGATCCTGAGTGATGGCCAGAAAAAATACGCGATTGTAACCTTGGATATTCTGGCTCTTCCCCCAAATGTTAAACCTCAGGTGCTCGAAGCACTGTCCTCCAGTGGCTGGCATACAGATAATCTGATGGTATTGCCAAGTCATAGTCATACCAGTCTTGATATGTCCGCGTTAAACAATAAAAATAATCTCAATAATCCCTATATTGGTATCTATCAACCAAAGTTACTTGATTTTGTGATTGAAGCCATTGTTGCCGCTGTCCGGCTGGCTGACACTAATTTAAAGCCAGTTTCTGTCGGTACCGGCCGGGATATCCTCATGGGAATGAATCGGAATAGAAGAAAAGATGCGGCAGTTGACCGGGATCTAACCGTAACAAGAATTGATTTAGTCAATGGAAAACCGCTTCTGGCCCTTGTAAACTGGACAGCCCATCCCACAATAACCAGCGATGAAGATATGCTGGTCTCTGCAGAATGGCCGGGTTATTTACAGCGTGAATTAGAGTCGTCCATCGGAAAAGGAGTATTGGCGATGTATTATAACGGTGCCGAAGGTGATCAGTCAGTGCTAGTGAAAACAAAGTCAGGGGACCATTATCAAAAAGCTGAATGGTATGGCAGAGAAATCGGAAAAAAAGCTTTTGATATATATCAAACCATTAAAACAGCGACCGAATCCATCTTTGAATATAATTCTTTGCTCGTTTCTTTACCCCAACCACAAATGCATCCCTTATTTGAAAGTACCGGTGGTGCAGAATATGGTATGAATGAGCAAAACGCAAAATATATTTTAAATGCAATGTGTCCGGGAAAAACAAACATTACTGCTTTGAGAGTAGGTGATTGGTTATTGGTCGGGGCTCCCGGCGAATTAACCTATGAACTGGGAGAACCAATTAAGAAGCATCTCCTTGATCAGGGTATTCATTACCCGGTAATTGGCGGAATGGCCAATGAATGGATCAGTTATATCTTAAGTAAAGAACAGTATCAAAAGGGAGGTTATGAAACCAGCGTAAGTTTTTATGGACCGGAATTAGGACCAACGATCCACCAGGCCATGATCACCGCTGCCACACTACTGATTAAATAAATAAAAAACTTAAAAACATTTACGATTTGAATATATGTATAAAGTTAGTTTGCTTTTTATAGACACATATGAACTAGATCTGGATATGAACCACAAAACGCACGAAGCCCACGAAGATATTTAAATGAATTACATTAAAAAATTATTTTTTTGTGGACTGCTCTCAATGATTTAGTCTAAGAGATTGAAATTATAAGATCTTCGTGCACTTCGTGGTCTTCGTGGTTAAAATTTTAAAGTGTGTTAAATGATATAAATATATTTATAAGGATCTGAGATGAAAAAAGTATTGCTCATCATTTTAGCTGTTTTTATCGTTATTATTCTGGGTTTTGTGGGTATGGCCCTCTATCATATGCAGGATCGTAATCCCGATTATAATTTAGATATATCACTACCGGATAAAGGAGCAGATTCTGACATAGGAATACTCAGGGTAGGCCTGGCGAAAGTACCAATCACCCCGGATATTGTTGATACCTGGGTTGATGCTGATAGCAATGCCAGATACGAACCGGATAAGGGAGATACCTTTATTGATAATAATGGTAATGGTGAGTTCGATGCCTACTGGCTGGCCGGATTTCACAATAAACGGCCGGCAATGGGAGTACATGACGATATATGGGCCCGGGCTATTGTCTGGGACGATGGCCAATCGCGCATTGCTATGGTAGCTCTGGATGCCATCGGATTATTTCATGACGATGTCTTAGACATACGTCGTATGGTGGAAAACGCGGGTTTGCGTATCGATCATGTCATCGTTTTATCTACACATAACCATGAAGTGCCCGACCTGATGGGATTATGGGGCAGGGGTATATTTAAAAGTGGTGTAAACGACGCATATATGCAATTCGTCAAGGAGCGGGCATTTATGGCTATTCATCAAGCGGTTATGGCGAGCCGACCGGCAATATTAAAACTATCCAGAATAGATTCGACAGGGAGTGACCTGGTAAGGGATTCCCGGCTGCCGAAAATATTGGATAACGCCATGTATCTGATGCAAATTTTTGACGCTGAATCTATGGAGCCTTATGGGATTCTGATGAATTGGGGAAATCACCCGGAAACGACTGGCAGTGACAATTTGATGATCACCGCGGATTTTCCTCACTACTGGTTAAAAGGTATCGAAGAGGGCATTATATATGATGATGAAATCAAGCAGGCCGGTATTGGAGGTACTGCCATATTTGTGAATGGAGCCATCGGTGGATTAATGACCTCTCTGAGAAGCAAAATTTATGATCCTTGGCTTAATAAACATTTTAAAGCCAGTGGTTTTGAAAAAGCAAGAGCCCAGGGTCATCGTTTAGCAAAACTGGTACTTGATCATATGGAACAGGGCTCGTGGGAAACTGTAGAAAAAGCTTCTTTAAAATTGCGGGCAAAATCTTTCTTATTTGATGTGGATAATTTTATTTTTAAAATTGGCGGTGCATTGGGTGTTTTAGACAGAGGATTTGTCAGTTTCGGACAGCTTCGTAGTGAAATTGATTTGCTGACGATCGGCCCGGCATGGATACTTACCATACCCGGAGAAATTAACCCTGAATTGGTCAATGGTGGGATTGAAGTGCCCGATGGTGCTGACTTTCCCGGTGATCCCGTTGAAGTGCCGGCGATGCGACAAATGATGAGGGGTAGGTATAACTTTGTGATTGGTCTTGGTAATGATGAAATCGGCTACATAATGCCGAAAACTCACTGGGATGTAGAAGAACCTTTTACTTATGGATATCAAAAAAGGCCTTATGGTGAGATCAATTCACTCGGCCCGGAGACCGGCCCTACCACGCATCGGGAGGCTAAAGACATCATCGAGGATATGCTGAGGATGGGAGAGTGAATTCCAATAGTGTCATTTCGAGGAGTAAAGCGACGAGAAATCTTAAATGCATCAATTTAAATACTATTTTGTGTATTTTATGACGAACTGGAATAATAGAGTCCTTTATGTTGGTGTCACCAATGATCTCAGACGCCGGACATTTGAACATAAAAATAAAAAAATCAATGGATTTACTAAAAAGTATAACTTAGTGAAGTTAGTTTATTATGAGATGTTTCAAGATATAACTTTAGCCATTGCACGGGAAAAAGAAATAAAAAAATGGAGACGAGCAAAAAAGGATAATTTGGTTCAGATAAATAATCCTGAATGGAATGATCTAAGTCTTAAATTTGATAATTAAGATTTCTCATCCCGATAAATCGGGATTCGAAATGACATTCCAAGGTATTAAAGAATACCATGATTAAGCAGATCCCTACGGGATGACAGGTACAATTTTGGTGTCATTCTGTAAGAATCATTTTTTAATATATCAATAATCTGACACGAGAATAGATTCCTTCGGAAAGACATTTCCAAGGATATACCCGAGGAAATTAATAAAAAGGATAAAAACATGGCAGAAGGAAATACGCTATTACTGATATTATTAATCTCATTTATTTTTATCATTATTCTAACTACAAAGTTCAAAGTTAATCCATTTTATGTTCTGCTTCTTGCCGCGGCAGGTCTGGGGTTGAGTGCAGGGCTGCCGGCAACCGATGTGATAAAAACCATTACCCGGGGATTTGGGAACACCCTTGGTTCCATCGGAATTATAATCATCTGTGGGACGACGATTGGTGTCATTGTTGAAAGGTCGGGGGCAGCATTCAAATTAGCAGATTTTTTCCTCAGGATAGCCGGTAAAAAACGGGTGCCCATGGCGACCAGTATTTTCGGGTATACCGTATCGATACCTATATTTTGTGATTCCGGCTATGTCATCTTAAGTCCTTTAACTAAAGCCCTGGCCGAACATGCAAAAATTTCTATGACTGTAATGGCCGTAGTCCTTGCCTCAGCACTTTATGCGACACACTGCCTGGTACCTCCTCATCCCGGACCAACCGCCGCCGTCGCCGCTTTTTCAGAAATTATACAAACAGCCACCCAGGGTCAGTTAATGGGACGAATGGTTATTCTGGGCTTAATTTGTGCGATTCCCGGAGTTGTTGTCGGATATTACTGGGGAACCAGATTTGCAAAGAAATATTTTGTGGAAGCCAAACCGGAAGTCACTTACGAGACTTTGAAATCGGAGTATGAACATCTTCCATCTCTCTTCATGTCTTTTTTACCGATATTATTGCCGGTAATACTGATAGGTCTGAGAGCCCTCTCATTGTTACCGGAAACCTTAAGTTTTATCGGGCTTCCTGAAGTTGCTCTGATGCTAGGTGTCGGTTTTGCCTTATTAGGAATTCCCAAATGGCGTGCGGATGTGCTCAGTGATTGGCTGGGAGATGGTATAAAGGCGGCCGGTGTTATTCTTGCCATTACAGCTGCAGGCGGATCTTTTGGAGCGATTATCCGTGCAACTAATATTGGTCAGTTTTTAGGACAAGAACTTTCCGGCTGGGAGATGGGTTTGTTTTTGCCATTTTTAATGGCTGCAGCCATCAAAACAGCCCAGGGATCCTCGACGGTTGCCATTATTACCACCGCCCCACTGGTGGCAGAGCTGTTACCTTCAATGGGATTATCCCAGGGTTGGGGTCCGACCTTCGCCTTATTGGCTATGGGCGCAGGTTCTATCATGGTATCGCATGCGAATGATAGTTTTTTCTGGGTGGTATCAAAATTTTCAAATCTGGATACAAATATTGCCTTGAAAGTGTTTACAACGGCTACTTTTCTAACTGGCGTGGCAACGATGGGCTTTATATATTTATTATCGCTGTTTTTTTTATCAACTATCTAAAGATAGTGGCAATTGAGCCACATCGAACGTAAATTTTAATTTTATATTGAGAACGAAGGGGAGAAAAGCATGAAGAATTTATCTCGGAGAGGTTTTTTAAAACAGACTACCATTGCCACAGCTGGTTTGGGTCTCGCTTCTAATATAGCACTCCCGGTATGGGCCAATCCTCAGGGGGCGAATAGTGATATTCGGGTCGCCGTCGTTGGTATCAGAAGTAAAGGCAAAAACCATGTCAATGATTTAAGCACCATGAAAGGCGTACGTCTTGTTGCTTTGTGTGATATAGATCCGGAGATACTTAATGAGCGCGAGGCCGAACTCAAGGAAAAAAATATCTCCGTAAAAAAATATGCCGATGTCCGAAAATTGTTGAACGACAAGGAAATCGATGCGGTGGTTATAGCCACTCCCAATCATTGGCATGCACCGATTACCATATGGGCCTGTCAGGCAGGAAAAGATGTCTATGTTGAAAAGCCCGTGTGTCACAATGTCTGGGAAGGTCAGCAGATGGTAAAAGCGGCCCGGAAGTACAAACGTATTGTCCAGTCAGGTACACAGGCACGGTCGAATCAGGATATTCCGGCCCTTATTGAGTATATTAAAGCAGGAAATATGGGAAAAATACAGTGGATCCATGGTCTCTGGTATAAACAACGGGAAAGCATCGGTCTGGTAGATCCCTATTATCCGGAAAATGTCAATTATGATCTGTTTTGCGGCCCGGCCCCGATGGTACCACTGCGAAGAAACCGTCTTCATTATGACTGGCATTGGAAGTGGGATACCGGAAACGGTGATCTGTGTAATCTGGGTGTCCATATTTTTGATGTTGCCCGCTGGATTGCCGGATTTGATACTTTGCCGCAGCGTATTATGAGTATAGGCGGAAGATTTGTAGTGGATGATGCCGGACAAACGCCCAATACGCAGTTAACAATATTTGATTACCCGGAGATCCCGATTATCGTGGAAACCCGCGGATTGCCGATGAAACCGGATATCAAAGCCATGGATAATTTACGGGGCATCAGGGAAGGGGTTGTTGTGCAGTGTGAAGGTGGATATTACGCCGGATATCATGGCGGTTGGATTTGGGACAATAATGGGAAACGAATAAAGCAACTGTCACTGGGTGGTGCGGAATCACATATGCCGAATTTTATCGATTGCGTACGCAGCCGCAAATCTCAAAAGTTGCGTGCTCCGATCGAAACCGGATACAAATCCACTGCCGCTTGTCTCTACGGTAATATTTCCTATTGTATCGGAGGTTATGCCTCGGTTGATACTGTTAAAAATAAACTTAAAAAGCGTCCGCTGTCTCTTAAAACCTTTAACAGCTTAGAACAACATCTCAAGGTTAATACGGTTAATCTGGAGAAGACACCTCTTTCCCTGGGACCGTGGTTGTCTCTAGATGCAAAAAACGATAAAATTTTAGCCGTTGATGGTTCCAATAATTCTGAATTGTTATCACAGACCAATTTATTAGTAAAAGATGTTTACCGGCCACCGTTTAAGATCATGCCACAAGATTAAAAATCAAAAAAAACGTATGGCCCCATTACACAGTGTAAAACTAAATTATTTTCTCTGTGTTTTGTGTGTCTCTCTAACAATTTTTTCGAATGCTGTATCGTCGACCCCGTACTACGTTTTTAGTAATCCCGTTTTACGAGAGTAGGTGGATGCGACCGCTGTCACCCTTGCAAAGAGGGGGAGAATATTCCCTGTAATTTTGATACATTCGGCTAAATCGGAGATTTTTAATATGGAACAAAATGTGGAAATAAGAGAATTTTTGGAAAACATTGTTAAGCCCATAATGGATAAACCTGATGAGGTTAAAATCAGCGAGGTTCGTGGTGAAACAGTTTGTATTTATGAGATAAGGGTTGGTAAGGGTGACTTCGGTAAAATAATTGGAAAGCATGGACAAAATGCTAATTCAATAAGGACATTACTCAGTGCCGTTGCAGCAAAGTTTGGTAAACGTGCGATTCTTGAAATCATTGAATAAGTTATTATCCGTTCATTTACCCTGCCTCCAGATATCAACTTTATATTAGAATTATCCCAACCAATTTATATTTTTAAGGAACCGCGGATCTTAGGAGAGGATGGTAAATTTCAACGGAAAACATGAATACACGGTTAAAGAAAAGATTTTTATGCTAACTCGGGAACTGGAGAGACCATGAGAAAATTTTTATTTTTAATTATTCCGCTTCTTTTTTTTGCAAATTGTAGCAAACCTGAGACTGCAAAAAAGGTCGAGCAAGTTCAACGCCACGGATGGGTCATTAAAGTAAAACCCGAAAAACTTGAAGAATATAAAAAACTTCATGCAAATCCCTGGCCCGGAATAAACAAAATGATTATGGATTGCAATATTCGTAACTATTCGATTTATTACCGCGATGGATATCTTTTCAGTTATCTGGAGTATACCGGTGAAGATTGGGATGCTGATATGAAAAAAATGGCTGCAGATTCACTCACTAAGGAGTGGTGGAAATTGACTGACCCTTGTCAGGAACCGATAGAAAGCGCCAAGGAAGGCGAGAGGTGGGTAAATATGGAAGAAGTTTATCATTTGGAGGAGAATTGATGACCTCACGAGAAAGGGTTTTATCTTCGGTAAATCATATTGTGCCGGATAAAGTACCCATTGATTTAGGCTCAACTCCAAGTTCAGGAATTTCTGCAATTGCCTATAACAAGCTCAAAAAACATCTCGGATATAACCATTCAACAAAGGTGTACGATGTCGTTCAACAATTGGCCGAACCGGATGATTCGATCGTGCTGACCGATTTTGAGTTGGGAAAACTCT
>CAZBBC010000045.1:0-28538 GCA_964489835.1 uncultured Calditrichota bacterium | reverse complement strand
ACTTGATACAAAAGAACCAAAAAATCAAGGCTGTAAAATAAATGGGAGAAATTCTTCCGCTTGCTTCACTGAATTTTTTAAACTCACTTCGCTCAGACAGTAAAAAATTCTTTTCGTTCCGCTTCGCGGGGAATTTCTAACAAATTATTTTAAGGCCATTTTCAATAGTACCAACACTTTAGAAGATCCCTACGGGATGACAGCCAATAATTTAGCCAATTCCTAATCACCAATTCCGAGTTCCCAATTCCCAATTACCAGTTCCGAATTACTAATTCCCAATTCCTATCATTTACCTATTTCCGTATCACAAACCAAATATTACTCTTAGAATCCATGGCCATATCAGTGATCGTCATTCGTTGATTTTTGAAAAACGGCGCATAGGTCTTAAGAATGTTTAAATCCAAATCACATTGATAAAGAAATTGATCATTTATATCCGAGATCCAAAAATAACTGCTATCGCGACAAATGGATGTAAGCCAGGCCTCCGGATTTGTAAAAAATAATTCCTGCTGCCATTCCATCGACTCATCCGTGTAAATGCTAATCAGGCCTTTGGATGCCAGGTACAAACGGTGATCCCACCAGTAAACATCCAAACCGGGAAATGATAGTTTTTTATGATGGGCGGTATAAATCATACCATCATCAAGTATAAAATTAAATAAACTGGAGTCGGCGGAGTACATAAGGAAAAAATTCATGGCATTCGAACCATAACATAGATTAACCAGCCCGATATCATTGATTTTCAGGGGAATTTTCCAGGAATCAGTTTCTGTCCAATGGGCAAAGATAAGATCCAATTGCAGCATATTGTCTTCAGAATCATTTTGGGTTTCGATCAGGGCTAATCCATTCATTTGTTCTTTTACCGGATCGTCAAAAACAGTAAATTTGATATTATTATAATTTTCTAAAACGTTTTCGATATCATATACTGAGGGAAGATTAAACGTTATATCTTTATCCTCATAGCCCTGAAAATAGCGGTAAATAAGGACTGGTTGACCATCTCTGTGAAAGGTTAATTCATAGTTTCCGATCACCAGATTCTCAATAAAAAATTGCCCCTGGTCATTTGTTATGAGCGTATCGGAATTAAAAGCAACCGGATAACTGAGTTGCCCGGCAGTAATAATTACAGAGATTGCGGCCAGTGGTTCATTAAGGTCGATGTCAACGACGGTTGCTGATAAAGTGTAATTTGGAATTTCCGGTGCTGTAATGTCGTTCTCCTGTCTGTCCCAGCAGGCAATAAAGAGATAAACGGACAAAATAAAAAGATACTTTTTCATAAAAATTATACTTGCTAAATTATCATTAGACGCTTTTCATTCCTTTAGAATGAATTAGATAATTAACCTCGTAGAGGATTAATAATTACAGATAATGTATAAGCGCCAATATATTTTGCTGAAAAAAATTAAAATAAATATTTTTTATTAAATCTACCAATACCACTAATAATGCATCCTCTACGAGGATGGCGTATTGGTTTTTGCACGATTTATTACAATAATTTATCCTCTACGAGGATACGATTATGCGCTAAATTAGGCTAAATTGATTTAAGAACAAGGAACACCGATTAACGATTTGCGAAGTGTTTGAAAATCTGAAGTCTAATATCAGCCTGTCCCGCACTTTATGCGGGATTAATCCTTGTTCGAGATTCAAAATAATTCTATTATTCTGACATTGAAATATTTATTCTAATTCGTGAAAATCCGTGTCAGTCTTCGCCTGATCCGGCTTCGACGGATAATCCGTGGACTATTTTTTTTGTTTGCAGCAATATGCTGGGGTATGAATAATTCAGGTTATTTAATATATTCTATTTTGAATATCAAAATGTAATAAAATTTACATTAATATGAAATGGGGAGTTTGTCTCTTCCGATTGAATATCGAACAAGGAATGATGAATACTGATTTTTGATGTTGTTTGGTGTATACTTCTCAAATCAAAATCCTTTAATCTTTTTTCTTGACATTAATGCATGGCGCTTCTATATTTTTCCTAATATATTCGATATGGCGAAATGCGGGAGTAATTCAGTGGTAGAATGTCAGCTTCCCAAGCTGGACGTCGCGGGTTCAACTCCCGTCTCCCGCTCCAAACAATTTTAAAGAAAATAATGTTACAAAGAGATACAAATCACATCCCGGGCTTTAAAATCCTCGCAATTGATGAAAATCACAGACTATTAGCCCATCTATCATTTAATTATTCAAAAATCGATGAAATAAAATAATCTATGCTAACTTTATTGGAGGCCGGTATGAAAATTATTCTATGTGTTATTGTCGTTATGTTCGTGTTCTTATGTGGATTAAATGCTCAGGTTTATCAACAGGTAGCTAATGTGGGAGGGATTAACTGGCAGGATCAGATCATTAAATCCACCGGTATAGGTGCCCCAAATCCCAAGATGCCGTTAGCAGCACAACGGGCCGGGGCTCTGGAAGCAGCAAAAAGAGTTGCCCTGCGTAACTTACTGGAAACAGTTAAGGGGATGGCAATCAATTCAGAAACAACCGTTGAAAATGCAATGATTGCCAGCGATATTATAAATACACAAGTGTCCGGAGTTGTCAGAAATTTTAAAGTTGTGGACACCCGTTATATGAGTACCGGAGATGTCGAAGTTGACGTTGAAATTCCCCTCAGTGGCGTATTGGCAGATGCACTGCTACCTATGCAGCAGGGTGGTCCGATGATACCTGGTCAGAATTTTCCAATTGATCAATCTTTTTTGCCGCAGCAATCGGGTGTATTCACGGGGCTTATTGTTGATGCCCGGGGATCGGGTTTGCGTCCTGCGATGGCACCTAAAATTCTCGATGAACAGGGAAACGAAGTATACGGTAGCGGCTATGTAAGCCGGGAGTATGCTGTCCAGATCGGTGTGGTCGGGTATGAGAAGGATATCAACCGGGCCAAGAGTAATGAGCGCGTGACCAATAATCCGTTGATCATCAAAGGACTTAAAGCCACCGGAACGAACCGTACCGATATTGTTATAAGTAATCCTGATGCCCAGGGTGTATTAGCGGCCGCGAAGAATCTCAATTTTATGGAAAAATGCCAGGTAATGATTATTCTGGATTAAATCATCGTTTGGTCGGTTTACTGGTCAATACGTGCAAAGTAACTCAAGATCCAGGATAATACAGTCGTGAATGATATTATCACAGGAAGAATAGAAAAACAAAAGATAAAAAATGTTTTTAAAGATACGGAGGGTAATTCCATGCTTAAAAAATTAATGGTTCTAAGTTTGATTTTGGGTGTTGCTTTGTTCAGTGCTTGTGGTGGACCAAAGGAAAGAAAGGCTGAATCAGTTCTCGATACCCCGGAATACCACTATACACAGGGGAAAAAATATCTGGATAAAGATGACCTGGTCAATGCCTTGCGGGAGTTTAATGAAGCAAAAAGCCTCAAGGCAAGTTTTGGTCCTGCTTACGAAGGTATTGCTGTTGTTCAGATCGAACAAAAAAATTACGCGGAAGCAGAGAAGAATATCAATAAATCTCTAAGTGAAGATGGTGATTGGGTTCCGGCTGTCGTAGCCCGCGGCCGGTTGTATGCAGCGCAAGGCGAATATGAAGATGCCATCGACGAGTTCGATGATGCCCTGGATGATATCGAAGATTCACCGTCTAAGTTTGATAAGAAAGTGGTGCGAATGGACGCTCTCTATCAAAAGGGAACAGCCTTTAAGGATTGGGGAAAATATATAGATGCACAGACAACTTACCAGCAAATATTGGAAATCGATAATACTAATACAAAGGCGAGTAAAGCCATAAAAGACCTGGCTGAGTATCAGGCTGCTGTTGCCGGGCAAAGCCCGGAATTACGTAAAATTGCTAAACAGAAAGAAGTAACCAGGGCGGATGTGGCCGTATTATTTGTCACCGAACTTCCCCTGGAAAAAATCTTCCGTAAATCGAAACGTCAGGATGCTATCGGATTTAAGTCACCGGATGGTGGAATTATGGGTAAAAAGGAAGAGAAAAAAACAGGTCCGGAAGAACTTGCCTCCGATGTACCGAATAATCATTGGGCACGGTCATTCATAGATCAATCGCTGCAAACGGGTATTATTGAAAAATACCCCGATGGTAGTTTCCAGCCGGATAAAAAAGTGAACCGGGCAGAGTACGCCAAACTAATAGAGCATTTTATGGTCAAAGCCTATGATGATCAGGGGCTTGAAACGCAATTTTTTGGGAGTACCTCGACTTTTGCCGATGTGCTCAATACATCGCCTATTTTCAATTCTGTTATGCTTGTCTCTTCCAGAGGAATTATGCCCGGATTTGAAGATGGTACGTTTAAACCCCTGGGACCTGTCTCCGGTGCGGAAGCACTGAACATCATCAGAAACCTGAAAGCAAAATTCTGATTGGGGTGTTTGATGCATCAACCTTCAGTTAATTATTAGTGGCAGGAATCTAACTATGAAAAAAATATTTATTACATTATTTTTATGTTTCAGTACATGTATCTGGGCTCAAACCAATCTTCCGGTACCATCAGATTCGAAGGAAGTGATTGCCAAAGGATTAGGAGCAATATTAGCCGGCGATGAAGTAAAAGCCAGGGAAGATGGGATCACGGCTGCCTTGCGCAATGCGGTTGAACAGGTTGTCGGGACGATGGTAGAATCAGAGGTTTTGGTTGAAAATTATCAAACGGTTGAGGATCAGATTTACACCCGAACCAAGGGTTATGTTCAGAAGTATGATATCATTTCAGCCAATAAACAACTGGATAATGCAATAGAAGTAACGATCAGGGCGGTTGTTAAGGTTTCTGATCTTCAATCAGATTTGGAAGCTATTGGTGTCTTGTTGAGCCGTAAAGGCAAACCGCGTACCATGGTTCTGATACAGGAAAAAAATATTGCCGAGCATTATCATCAATTCGGCATGGATATGAATACGACCGAAACCGCCATTATGAATGAGCTCATGAATTTCGGATTCCCGTTTGTTGATCCCACCCAGTCGAAAGTAGCTATTGCCAATGACGTTATCAGTTCGGCTTTAAGAGGAGATGCCAGTGCGGCGGCCAGTATTGCCACTCGATTAGGGGCCGAAATAGTAATCACAGGAACCGCGGTCTCCAAAGTTGCTTCCGGAGGCCCGGATGTGGTACGTAATGCCGGATTTAAATCCTGTCAGGCAAATCTTAATCTAAGGGTGATACAGGCCGATGATGCTAAAATAATTGCCGTTGCTTCCGCCTATGATCGTGCCGCTCATATCGATGAAATTACCGGAGGAACACAGGCATTGCAGAAAGCAGCTAAAAAGGCAGCCCTGGAGTTGAAGGATAAGATTGTAGCCGCTTGGCAAAAAGATGTATATTCAGGTGGTCAGGTACAATTGCAGATCACTAATATTGCCAGTTTCAGTCAATTGAATACATTAAAAAATAGTCTGAAATTTTATATCCGTGGGATACAAGCGATCAACCAACGCAGTTTTGCCAGTGGTACAGCCTTTTTTGACATTGATACCAAAGGTACGGCTGAGCAAATGGCATCCGAGCTGGAAGCGAAGGAAATTGAAGGTTTGAAATTGCAGGTGACTGGTCTGACACAAAATAAGATATCGGTACAGATCGTACAACCCGCGGAAAACTAAAAACATTGGAGGTATAATAATGATGAGGTATTTAACGGTTATTACAATTCTTCTCTTAGCGATTTTTTGTCTTCAGATTTCCGCACAGGATTTGAACGCTCTCAAGAAAAGAGTGGCTGTCATAAATTTTGAAGACCGTTCCGGCTATGGGCATAATATTGGCACGGGTGTGGCCGATATGCTTGTTACCGCCCTTGTTGAAAGTGATCGGTTTACGGTTATTGAGCGTGAAGAACTGGATGAGGTATTGAAAGAGCAAGGATTGGGTATGACCGGCACAGTAACACCCCAATCGGCCGCAAAAGTAGGCCAGTTGTTAGGGGTGCAGAGAATTATTACCGGCAGTATTACTGAATTTGGCAGTAAGAAAAGTAAGGTTGGAGGCGGTATCGGGGTCTTTAATCTTGGTGTTTCCACCACGACCGCCCGGGTAACTGTAGATATAAGGTTTATCAATACCAATACCGGGGTAATCGAATTGGCTAAAACAGCCGAAGGCGAAGATAGTTCTACCGGCCTGGATAATGTTGGCTTTGAAGACATCGATTTTCATAATTCCAAAACCTGGGACAACACACAACTGGGCAAAGCATCCAGAGAGTCGATCAACCAGTGTGTCGAGTATGTTACCGAGGGAATGAAAGGTCTTCCCTGGGAGGGAAAAATTATCAAAGCCAGCGGAACGACTATTTTTATGAAACCGGGTTCGAAAGGTGGCGTAGAGCCGGGTATGGTCTTTAGTGTGTACCGTCCGGGTGAAGAATTGATTGATCCGGATACGGGAATATCCCTGGGTTCGGAAGAATCAAAAATCGGGACCATCCAGTATACCGGTGATATTGCTGATGGTAAAGCCGGTAAAGCAATCGTTAAAAGCGGTACAGGATTTGATGCCGGGGATCTTATAAGAATAAAATAGGAAAACTCCATGAAACATATCACAACCAAAATATTTCTCATATTTCTGGCAGGCTTACTGGTTATTTCATTTACTCCTGAACTGCCATCGGTTGGCAAGATTACATTCCCATTGGGAAATGTATTACTATTAGGAAAGGGTGATACAAGATTCCGGAAAGCCACCTTTAATATGCCGATTAAAAATGGTGATAAAATTGAAACAAAAAAGCAATCCCGCTGTGAATTGACCTATGACGACGGCAGTGTTGTTCGTATTGACGAACAGTCTATTTACACGGTTGAAAAAGTATCGGTGAGCGATGAAAAAAAAGAGGTTGAATCAAAATTGTCCATTGGGAAATTATGGGCAAATTTGAAAAAATTGATTCGCGGTAAAGATTCCTGGAAACTGAAATCACCCGCTGCTGTTGTGGCTGTACGAGGTACGATTTATCGTATGAATGCCGGTGCCGATTCCTCCACCCAGGTGCTTGTCTATCAGGGTCAGGTAGATGTTCGACCGGCCGCCGCCGCAGGGGGTCAACAGGGAATGGGTGTTGCACCCGGTCAACCGAGACAAGTCCAGGCTCCCACCCAGGTTGCCGGACCACGCCAGGTTTCGATGGCACAATGGTTTGAGATTGTTAAAGCGCAGCAGCAGATTGTCGTGCGCCCCGATGGATCTTATGCCAAATCAGATTTTAACCTGGAGCAAGATGCCAAACTGGATTGGGTGAAATGGAATAAAGAACGTGATGCTCAGCTGAAATAATAAATCACAGCAAGGTGTTTTTTACCGGTTATTTTAAATTTGGCACATGATACTTAGGTAAAAATATTTTCCATTTTACTTATTATTTTTGTTGGCTTAAAAAAAGCATTTCCCCAGCCCCTTTTCAAAGGAGGAATCGGATCCTTCCCCCCTATTCAGCGTCCAAGATCCGCCCACTGGCGGAGGGGATTGATGGGGGTGTATTTTCCCTAGTCCTTCTATACACCCCATCATCAATTCTAATGCGCCCATGATCTTATTTAATACATAGTATCCATCAAACCTGAGTACCTTAAACTTAAACCCTAATTCTCTTAGTCTATTTTCTCTTCGTTTGTCATAACTCTATTTACCATTGTGAGTCACACCATCTATCTCAATAAACAATGGTACTTTCTTACATTGGATTATAATAGACCTTCAATTTCGAACATCCCTGACCAAATCAGATTTGAATGATGAGTAAAGTAAATATTACGTACCTGAGGGGACCAGGCTTTTCATAGGATTTGTTTTTGCTATAAATATGATGTCCCTAACGGGACAAAAAAGTGTACACATTATGTTTTAATAATAAAAAATCATGATTGTCCAGTTAATACTATATTCATTAGCATTTATCACCAGAAAATCAAATGGTATATCGTTTTAAGAAACACAAAAACTTGATTAAAAGAACTCACCCTAAATCCCTCTCTTGGAAAGAGAGGGACTTTAGGGAGCCCCTTCTCTTTTCAAGAGAAGGTCGAAGATGCGGCTTAGACGCAGGTTTGGGGATGATTTTTTTTTAATCCTTAATTGAATCATTTTTTTTTAAACCGAACACTCATGATATCGAAATATTAACTATTGTCATGTCTGCTTGAATTAGTTCCTCTAAAGTATTAAATTTTCTATAGTTAAGTAAATCACAATATGAGTGTATATGCTTGGAATAACAAAAATACATCCAAATAGTATTGCTTCCGATCTGGAAATTCGTGCCGGCGATAGAGTCGTGATGGTTAATAACAAAGCGGTCCATGATACCCTGGATTTTCGTTACCATGCTGCCGAGGAGACCATCGATTTACTTATTCAAAGGAAGAACGAGCAGATCCTGTTTGAAATTGAAAAGGAGTTCAATGAAGATATCGGGATAGAATTTGAAGCAATGAAAATGAAAACCTGCGGAAACAACTGTGTGTTTTGCTTTGTCTATCAAAATCCTAAAGGCATGCGTCGTGCCCTGTATTTCAAGGATGAAGATTACCGCTTCTCCTTTCTATACGGGCACTATGTCACCTTAACAACCGTTAAACGAAAGGAGTTGGAACGTATCGTCGAGCAGAAATTATCTCCCCTTTATATTTCTGTCCATGCCACCGAAGAGAGAACAAGGAAACTATTGCTTGGAATAAAAAGGGATGATCATCTGTTGGAAAAAATAAGTTTTCTGGTCAAAGGTGGTATCGAATTACATGCACAGATCGTTTTATGTCCGGGGATAAACGACGGGGTCATTTTCGATCAAACGGTGAATGACCTGAAATCCTTTTATCCGGGTGTCAGATCCATTGCTGTCGTACCGGTAGGCTTGACCCGTCATCGCGATAAATTATACAATTTACGCCTTCACAGCATGGATGAACTGCGGCAGATGATCAAATATACCAATGATTTCCGCCGCCGGCTGCGATCAGAATTGGGCAATTCTTTTATCTATCTGGCCGATGAGTTTTTTATAAAAGCCCGGAAACCCCTGCCGGATACTAACTATTATGATGCGTTTTTTCAAATTGAGAACGGAGTCGGTGAATTCAGGTATATGATTGATAAATTTGAACAGGAGTCATTTCAATTACCGGATAAAATGGCGAGTCCCTGCCGTATTTCATGGGTAACCGGCACCCTGGCTGCCGGGAATCTTGATAAGTATATTCTGTCAAAATTGAGAAAAATACGGAATATGGCAATTGATTGTATTCCCGTAAAAAATAATTTCTATGGTCACTCAATCGAAGTTTCCGGATTACTGGTGGGCCAGGATATTTACGAACAACTGAAAGATCGGGAATTAGGAAATTATGTATTCCTCCCGCCGCGTATCCTGAATCATGACGGGCTGTTACTGGATAACTGGTCAATTGATCGGTTGGAAAAGGTGTTGCAAACAAAAGTCTATGTGTACAACGATCCTTTATCAAAGATCGGGGAGGTTTTAAAGAAACTGGGGGCATCGGCATGAATTTACCGGTCGTAACCATTGTGGGAAGACCCAATGTGGGAAAATCCACACTTTTTAATCGTCTTATCGGCCGCAGGCAAGCGATCGTTGATGATAAACCCGGCGTCACCCGGGATCGTAATTTTGCTGAGGCCGACTGGTGTGGACAGGGATTTTTGCTGGTTGATACGGGTGGATATTTGCCAAAATCAAAAAATGTGATCGACAATGCGGTAAAAGAGCAGGTGGAAATTGCTATCGAAGAATCGGATGTGATTATATTTCTGGTGGATGTCAGAACCGGTATTACAACCATTGATGATGATTTAGCCCGTTTACTGAAAAATTCCGACCGGGATGTGCTACTCGTGGTAAATAAAGTGGATTCTACAAAAGATGAACCGGAGGTTGGTCAATTTTACAAATTAGGATTGGGGGAGCCTGTACCAATATCGGCAATGATCGGCAGGCAGACCGGTGATTTCCTGGATAAAGTCATTGAAAAACTGGCAAAAAAGCCATTGATTGAAATGGAGGATGATGCCATTAAATTGGCCGTGATTGGTAAGGAAAATGTTGGCAAATCATCATTTGTGAACACCTTATTAGATCAGGACAGGCAGATCGTCACTGAGATTCCGGGTACCACCAGAGATTCAATCGATGCCCGTTTTCACTATCAAAAAAGAGAATATTTAATCATTGATACGGCAGGTCTGAAAAAATGGACAAAAATTAAGGAAAATATTTTATTTTACAGCAATCTGCGAACGTATCGGAGTATTAAGCGCTGTGATGTGGTTTTATATCTGGTAGACGCCGAAAAAGGGCTCACAAAACAGGATATTCAGATTCTGCTGGAAGCCTCGAAGGAACGAAAAGGGATGATATGTGTATTTAATAAATGGGATCTGGTTAATAAGGATCACCGGACAATGGACGGAATAAAAAAAGAAGTGTTGGAGAAATTTGGCGAATTACGTTTTATACCTCTTATTTTCACTTCCGTGACAGAAAAGCAACGATTATTCAAAGCCCTGGATCTGGCAACCCAGGTGTATGCAAACAGAAAAATACGCATCGCTACGTCAGAATTAAATGATTTTTTTAAACCGATCCTGTCTAAAACAACACCGCCGGCAGTGAGAGGGAAGGAGATTCGAATTAAGTATATTACCCAGGTGAAAACGAATCCACCGGTTTTTGTGTTCTATAGTAATCATGCCCATTTAATCGCCGAGAATTATAAGCGCTATATTGAAAACCGGCTGCGTGAGAAATTTGGGTTCTCCGGTGTACCCATAACCTTATCTTTTCGGGATAAATAATGAGAATATATTTTTTACTGCTGGTATTCATACTGAATGCATTTGCACTCCAGAAGGATGAGATCGTTTTTCTGGAAAATTTTATGAAGGGTGAACTGTCGCAGCAGCACCAGGTCGAAGATAGGAAGTGTGGTATGCGTTATAGTCTCATGATTCAAAGGTATCATGAGCAGTTGGATCCTGCTCTCTATCAGGCCTATGTTCAACACGTAGAATTAGATACGGCTCGCCAGCGATCGACATTATCTTTGTCCGGATACTTTAGGTTACACTGGAATGAAAGCGGAAAACATGCGGTGCCTTTGGAAGATCAGGATAGCAATGGAATCCCTGATTATATCGACAAGGCCGCGGTAATATTAGACTCCGTGCGGGTGGTTGAAGTGGAACTGATGGGCTATCAGGCCCCGCCGGGCCCGGATGGTACGCCGGCAGTTCCTTATCACATTTATTTCTCATCGATACCGTATTATGGTATCACCTGGCCGGTGGATCCGGATATTCCCCAACTGCCCGGTGCCAATTATCCCAGTTATATCGAGTTGCATAAAAACTATGTTGGTTACCCTACCTCAGATATCGATGGACTTAAAGTAACGGCTGCCCATGAATTCCACCATGCCATTCAATTTGGCTATAATGTCAATCCGGATGATTACTTTTTTTATGAAATGACTTCCACCTGGATGGAAGAGGTGCTGTACCCGAATGTCAACGATTATTTATATTATCTGGATGAGTTTTTCGATACCGTCTCAAATACCAGATTCAATTCTTTTGAGGGTTACTATCCTTATGCCAACAGCTTGTATTTACATATGCTGGAATCACAGTATGGACGAAGTATTGTCCGATCGATCTGGGATCAAATTAAACAGGCTTCCGGTCGCAATCCCTATGCTATGCCGGCCATTCGTTCTGTCTTAAAAGCGTATAACACTTCCTGGCTTGAATCTTTGGCTGAATACGGACTGTGGTTATATTATACCGGAGATCGCGTCTTAGCGGATCAGTTCTTTAAGGATGCACCGTATTTTCCCATGGTAAGTGTTAAAGTGGCTGATATCTTTGAATTCAGCGAATCTCTCAATATTGATGTAATGAACAGTATGATTTCTAATCGTTATCTGGAAATATATCCTGTGCAGGGGAAAATACTGAGTATTGACGGGATTGCAGGGGGTGTATCTGAAACTGGTTTTCGCCCGCTGACCCGTCATTCTTATTCCATATTTCATCCCCTCCCCCAACAGATCACCGGTGAACCCGTTGATACGGATACCCTGACTCTGATCCTTACTAATTCGGGAAATGATTATGTTGATTTTATCATTAATCTGTCATTAACCGGTACGGTTGATATTACATCGGTCTTTCCCTTTCCCAATCCGGTCAATCTAAGCAACACGAATACCGCTCGATTCAGAAACGTTCCTCCGGAAGCCGATCTCTATATCTACAATACGCTTGGCCAACGGGTAGCGCGCATTGATAGTGATGGCGGGGGAACGATTCGCTACTGGTCCCTTAAAAATGAGAGTGGACAAAAGGTAGCCGCCGGTGTTTATTTATTTCTTGTCAATGGTGAGGGACTATCTGAGATTGGAAAATTCTCAATCATCCGCTGATTCCCTCGTCTAAGGCGTTGTATATCCTTGTTGAGTATAATTTATCAAGCTGATGCAAGAAGCATAGGATTAATAAAATAAATCAAAGACTAAATTGAGGAAATTACACGATATAACTGTCCCGTTAGGGACAAAATATTTATAGCAATCATATAATCCAATATTCTAAAGTCCCGGTAGGGACGAAATATAAAAAGCATGATCAATACCTACACACAAATATGTATCCAATGCGTATTTGCAGTAAATATTACGTCCCTGACGGGACTAGGCTTTTCATAGGATTTGTTTTTGCTATAAATATGATGTCCCTAACGGGACTTAAAAGTGCACATAATGTGTTTAATATTAAAAGTCTGATTATGTCCTAAACTCCTTAATAATTGTATAGATTGATTTCCGATATGTCGTTATTCGCAATGAAGGCACATTATCGTCATTGCGAGTCACGAAGAATGAGTGATGAAGCAATCTCCTGTAATTATTGATGTTATGTCCATTTACGCGGAGTAAAAACTCTAATCATATATATAAATCATATATGTCCGGTTAAAACGTAAATCATTATAAATTATCAATGGCAGATTAAATGGCTTGTATATATAGAAAACATAGAGACTTGATTAAAAAAACTCACCCTAAATCCCTCTCTTGGCAAGAGAGGGACTTTAGGGAGTCCCTTCTCTTATTAAGAGAAGGTCGAAGATGCGGCTTAGACGCAGGTTTGGGGATGAGTTTTTTAGTCATAACATTCTTGAAATTATTTAACCGGACACTGATGATAGAATATAATATTCAATATATTAATTAAATATCCGATGATAGTATTACTTCTAATTGGGAGCATCATTTGATAATTTCAGCGTTTCTTATTTGATACTTTGCCGGGGACTTTCCGATTCCGGGCATATTATCATCATAAATTACACAGGTCTTGTTTATATGAAGCATCCGTTGAATCGATTTACTTTTTATACTAGCATATTACTCTGTTTTTGTTTCAACAGTGTCCGGGCAAATAATCTTCTTCATAAAGCTGATAGTTTATACAGCCATCAAAATTATAGAGAAGCGCTTATTCAATACCATCAATTAATGGCCCATGATAATATTTTGAAAGCGGATTTTGCCTTAAATTTTAAGATAGGAATCTGTCATCTAAAAAATGAGAATTATTCTGAGGCACAAAATATTTTCAAACGATTAAATTCAAATAAAATACCGGAATATGTCGATTATTTTTTATTTCTTTCCGCTTTACCGGTAGATAAAACATGGTCGATTGTCAGCAAGGCACAAAAATATTTAAAAGAGTACCCTGATCATTTCCTCGCTGATTCTGTGCTTTTAAAGCTTGCCGATTATACATTTAATACCCATCGATTTAAAGATGCTTATCATCAATACAGACGTCTGGCCGGAAGAAAAAAAATAAAATCTTTGAAGCCGTATGCTTTATCTCAGATGGCATTCTGCCGCTTGAACTTAGACAATAAAAAAGATGCCTTGGAAAGTATGTATCAGGTTATGAAGAAGTATCCTTCCGATGATGCGGCCTTAAAAATTGCTGATTTTTTTCAAACATATAAAACACCAGATGAGAAATATGATTTTACCATTGCGGAGGTATACCTTAAACACAAGAAATATCATGAACTAACGAAACGATTAGAAAAGTTTATTACAGAAACCTCTGATTCTGAACTTAAAGAAAGAGCCCGTTATTATCTGGTTCAAATATATTATCAAAAGCAAAATTACTCAACGGCTTTGTACGGTTTTAATAATCTTTTATCCAATCTTAAGAATACCTCTTTGGAATCGCGCATTCGTCTTTATATTGCCCGTTGTTATCTGCGTTTGGACCAAACAGAGGAGGCTGTCAATGGATATCTGGATTATGCTAAGCGTTATCCCAGGCGTCGAATGGCCGTTGAAAGTGTATGGAAGGCGGCCTGGGTCTATGAAGAATTGGGAGATATAGCCAAAGCCCTGGGCGTGTATCAGCACCTGTTGAAACACTGGCCACATAGCAAATATCGGGATGAAGCAAAATTTCGCGTGGGACTTTCCTATTTCAGACTTGGAAATATTAGTCAGGCGGAGCAGGAATTTCAAAATATTCTCCTATCAAATGATTCGGATTTCGACAAATCCCGAAGTTCATATTGGTTGGCAAAAACCTATGAGAAACAGGGGAAGATCAAAGATTCCGAGCGTCTGCTTAAATCATTAGGCAGAGATCTGTTTAAAAATTATTATGCTTTAAAAAGTTATATGCTATATAAACAGCCTTTAGATTCTCTATACCACATCAAAGAACGACTGGCTGACAGAAAGAATCCTCTACGATATTATAAAGAGTCAATTGCCACTCTAATAGAAAGATTTGAGGACCTTTTCCTTCTTCAGGAACTGTTAGGAGAAGATATTGCCCTTCGTGAACTGTCTGAAAATAAATACTATCCGAAATCACTCAAAGGGTGGATATCTTTAGCAGAGATATATAAAATGCTCGGCGCCTATAATCATGCCTTTAAAATTTATGATTACATAAACAACAAACATTTTTCCGACTTAACGCAACTGGAAAAACCTTTTTTGTTAAAAGAGGCTTATCCTCTCTATTATGATAATATTGTTGGCAATTATGGGTCTATCCGTAATTTGGACAAAAATTTAGTTATGGCTTTAATACGCGCGGAAAGCAGCTTTAATCGTCAGGCCCATTCATGGGCGGACGCCTATGGGCTCATGCAGATTATCCCCCGCACAGCGAGAGCATTAGCCCAGGAACTCGATCTTGAATTTTCTATACCGCTGGATTTATTTGATCCGGATTTGAATATTAATCTTGGTACTTATTATTTAAACAAGCTGCTCTCTCAATTTGATAATAAACCCGAATATGCGGCTGCCGCCTATAATGCCGGACCACATAGGGTCAAACGCTGGCAAAATTTTGATTTTTCAGAGGATATTGATTTTTTTGTAGAAAATGTTGAATATTCTCAAACGCGCAATTATGTTCGCCGGGTAATGCGGGACTATTGGATATACTTGTTACTCGATCAGGCAAACTGATGAAGTTGTCTATATTTTTATTGACTTACACCTCCTTTTTTTTATATTTTTAAAGTTATATTTTTTATATTTATCAAATGATCATATTTAACTGGAGGAATAGATGAGGATTAAAGAGAAAATTGATAATCATGTTGCCGTACTATCGCTGAGCGGTAAAATGATGGGTGGTCCGGAAACAACAGCGCTACATGACCATATCCGTAGCTTGATAAGTGATGGTATTTCTAAAGTGGTCATTGACCTGGGTGGTGTGAAATGGATTAACAGTTCTGGTTTAGGTGTTCTGATGGCTGTTATGACAACTTTAAAGAATGCCGATGGACAAATGAAGTTGGCAAATATTACGGAGAAAGTGGAAAGCCTTCTGATGATCACACAACTGATGAGAATTTTTGAAACGTATGATTCGGTGGACCGGGCAGTTTCTGCGATGTCTGATAAATAAAATCAATGTTTTATGCAAACCGGGTTGTGTCATTCTTGGGAAATTACACTTAATGAGGCGAGAGAACTACAGAAAAGTCTCGAAAAAGAAATAAAAATTTGTCAAATGCCGGATACCATTCATCAGGTAGCCGGCTTTGATATCTCCTACCTGAAAGAGAAAAATCGATTGATTGCCGGGATGGTTATTCTTGGCTATCCTACACTTGATTTAATTGATAGCTTTATAATTACCGATCATATTCGCTTTCCCTATATCCCTGGCTATCTGAGTTTCAGAGAAGCACCTGTCTTATTAAGATTGATTGAATCGCATCATAAACTGGCGGATATATTTGTGTTTGATGGCCACGGTATCGCGCATCCCCGGGGATTCGGTATTGCTTCCCATATTGGCGTACTGACAGATCTGCCAAGTATTGGATGTGCTAAAAAGAAATTGGTGGGTAATTTTGAATCACCCGGAGATCAAAAGGGAGATATCACTGATCTGATTTACAAAGAAAGAGTCGTCGGAAAGGTGTTACGGACCAGGAACAACGTCAAGCCTGTTTTTGTATCAATCGGTCATCGGGTATCTCTCAATGGAGCGACAAAATTTATATTAGATTGTACCGGTAAATACAGACTGCCAGAGCCCACTCGGCTCGCCCATCGACTTGTGACAGCGTATAGAAAAAAGTTAGTTCATAGTCGGTCTTAAAATCCGTGTAATTTCGTGGTTTATTAATAGATCAGTTTATTTTTTCTATCATATATCATATGGGAGAAATCGTGACATTAAAGGATGAGAAATTTGAATCACAGGTTGAGGATCTTAAAAATCAGTTAGAGCGTAAGATCAATGAAATGCATTCGATGCAACAAATTGGGAAAACACTCAGTTCTGTTTTGGATAGAGACCGTTTGCTGATTTTGATCATGGAGGAAGTTACCCGATTGATGAATGCAGAGCGTGGCACACTCTATATTGTTGATACTGAAAAGGGAGAGTTGTGGTCAAAGATCGCTCAGAAAGCTGAAATAACAGAAATTCGCCTTAAAATCGGTGTAGGTATTGCCGGACATGTAGCAAAAACAGCCGATATTATCAATATTAAAGATGCCTATAAGGACAATAGATTTGATCCGACGACGGATAAAAAAACCGGATACCGGACTAATTCAATCCTTTGTATGCCGATCCTTGAACCGGTTAAAAAGAAAAACCAGATTGGAGAGACGATAGGTGTTCTGCAAATACTGAATAAAAAAGGGGGTGTTTTCACGGAGGAGGACGAGGATTTGTTAACCAGTCTTTGTTCTCAGGTTGCTATTTCTTTGGTTAATGCCAGGCTTTATGGAATTCTGGATAATCGGGCAAAAGAACTGGATCTGCTGTTCAATTTAGAAAAAGAATTAAGCCGTGCCTTTGATTTACAGGAGATGTTGCACAATGTGGTAGGGCTGATCCCTCGGGCTTTGGATACGGAAAATTGTATTATTTTGGTCCTGGATAAGGACAGAAAGGAAATCTCCCACCGATTTGCTGATCATTTAAAAGAAAATGAGTTGAAACAGGCTCCTTTTTCCATGGATAAGGGAATCATCCAACAGGTTCTTCAATCGAGAGAGATTTATCTTATAAATGATGCGGCCAATGAAAAGTCTATTGATTTGGAAGTTTTGGAATCCTTGCACCTGAAAGTCCGCCAGATGGTCTGTATGCCACTTACGATTGAGAATAAAGTTATTGGCGTATTATATCTGATCAACAAAATAGATGATCATGGCTATTTTACTCACAATGATAAGAAGATACTGGAATCAATATCCAGTCAGATTGGCCGGGGTATTGAGAACTATCGCTTGAAAGAAGAAAAAATGAAAGCGGATCGATTGGGTGCCATCGGCAATATGATGAGCACTATTGTCCATGATTTACGTACACCAATGACAAATATTTACGGATTTGTTGACTTGATGCTGGATGAGGATGATAAGGAAACAAGAGAGGAATATGCTGAAATTATTAATAAACAAATAAAAATGCTTACCAATATGACAACAGATGTACTTGATTTCGCCAAGGGAAAGACCACAATCTTACCTATCAAGTACCCGGTAGATAAACTGGTAAAAGAATTTGCCAAAATCTTTGAAGGTGATGCAAAGCAGAAGGGTTTCAATTTTGAATGGGCCGTGAATACTTCCAGTATGATATATATAGATCCTGAAAAAATAAATCGTGTTTTCATGAATATTATGAAGAATGCATTGGAAGCCATGAAAAAAGGTGGTACTTTCAGTGTAATCGCCGATGAGCAAAATGGTGAAATTGTTTTTTCTTTAGGCGATACCGGGACAGGTATCCCAAAAGAAATCAGGGACAAATTATTTGATTCGTTTGTTACCAGCGGGAAAGAAGGTGGCACCGGTCTTGGATTGGCCATTGTGAAAAAAGTGGTGGAAGAGCACAAGGGTAAAATTGAAGTTGAATCGACGGAAGGCGTCGGAACAACTTTTAAGATCTATTTTCCAAAGGTTTAATAATGTCTAATTTATCAATTATCACGCATCATATTTACTCTGAACATGACACCGGTGATGGCCATCCGGAACGGCCGGAGCGTTTGACTGCGATTATGGAGGGTCTCAGGGAAAGTGCGATAATAAAGAAGATTGATTTGATTGAACCGGAAAAAGCTACAGAGGCGTGTATTGCCGCTGTTCACACACAGATATATATCCAGGTGGCCTCTCATGCAATCACCAGTGGTGAACGATTATTAGACGGCGGGGACACGGTTGTCTGTAAAAAATCTTTGGAAGCCGCTCTATATGCTGCCGGAGCGACGATCAAAGGTGTGGATATACTGAGTGATGAAAGGTTCAATAAAGTGTTTTGTATCGTCAGACCCCCGGGACATCATGCCGAAAAAGACCGGGCGATGGGTTTTTGTATCTTCAATAATGTAGCAATTGCCGCTCGTTATGCACAAAAAACGGGTTTGGCGGATAAAATTCTGATTGTGGACTGGGACGTTCATCATGGTAATGGAACACAACATATATTTTACGATGATCCCACGGTGTTTTATTATAGTACACACCAATACCCCTTTTACCCCGGTACCGGTTCTGAAATGGAGAAGGGTCATGCGGAGGGGAACGGATATACACTGAATCGACCATTAAAGGGAGGTAGTACCGATACCGTATTTGTTGATGCCATAGAGTATGACCTGGCAGAGATTGAACAGAAATTTAAGGCCGATATGGTCATTATTTCAGCTGGTTTTGATGCCCATCGTGATGATCCACTGGCGGGTATGCTGGTCACCGAAAGCGGATACTGGAAGTTTACAGAACTTATTGCTCAATATTCCTGGAAACATGCCGGGGGAAAAATATTATCTGTTTTGGAAGGTGGTTATAACCTGAGTGCGCTAACTGACAGTGTTTTGGCCCATCTCGATTGTCTTTTAAAGCATTGAGGAATATTATGAGAACACTATCCATTTGTTTATTGATATTAATTTCCTGTGGACAACAAAAATCCATTAATATAAGATCAGAAAAAATGTATGAAAAAATGCGTTTAAGCATGGTTAAGGATCAAATTGCAAGACGCGGAATTCAGGATGAAAATGTTTTAAAAGCGATGCGTAAAGTACCGCGTCATGAGTTTGTACCGGATCATCTGAAAAAATATGCCTATGCGGATGAACCCTTGCCAATAGGTGAAGATCAAACCATATCACAGCCCTATATTGTGGCCTATATGACAGAATACCTGCATCTGGGGCCGGAAGATAATGTGCTGGAGATCGGTACTGGCTCAGGATACCAGGCGGCTGTACTGGCTGAAATTATTGATACTGTGTATACGATCGAAATTGTTGATGTGCTGGCCAGGAAAGCGCAAAAAACGTTGGAACGGCTGGGATATGAAAACGTCTTTGTCAAAGTGGGTGATGGTTACAAAGGTTGGCCTGAACACGCCCCTTTTGATGCTATCATCATTACTGCTGCACCCACAAAGATCCCGGCACCACTAAAGGAACAACTAAAGGTCGGTGGGCGTATGATACTGCCTCTGGGTGATTATTCGCAAGAATTGGTGTTAATCGAAAAGAATGAGAAAGGTTACGAACAGAAAAAACTTCTGCCGGTACGTTTTGTACCCATGACAGGAGAAATTGTGGATTAAGAAAGAGTCTATGAAAGCTAAAAAAGTTATTGAGATTGCCCAAACGGTGATTAATAATCGGATGGAACTGGATCACATGAGCCGGATATACGGAACAGTCATATTCAGACAGTACAGAGATAACATCTCAGAAAATGAAATTGAACAGATACAATCGGCTCTCTATTCCAATGGAATATTTTCGCAGATTCAAACCACGTCCAGAGAATATTTACTAAGATTACTGGTTGATTATTCAAAAGTAAAAAAAGAAAACAAAAAACTAAACCTTTTTCTTTTTATCCTTACATTTTTAACCACTACCCTTACGGGTGCCATGCTGGCCGGAAATGATCCCTTTGTTACGCTTAAGGGTTTAACCAGTGGTTTTCCCTATGCCATTGCTATTATGACTATTTTGGGTGCCCATGAGATGGGACATTATCTGTATGCCAAAAAAAACCGGATCTATGCAACCCTGCCCTATTTTATACCTTTCTTTATCCCCGGATTCAGTTTCGGTACCTTTGGGGCATTTATAAAAATGCGTTCTCCAATACCAGACAAAAAGGCCCTTTTTGATGTCGGTGTAGCCGGACCAGTGGCTGGATTTGTTGTAAGCCTCTTTTTTTTGATTCTTGGGTTTATCTTGCTTCCAGATCTTGATGGTGTTAAAACATATGTAACTCAGATCCATGAATGGAGTGAGACAGGTGAAGGGGCACTGACGTTGGGAGGATCGCTCTTATTTAATATAATTCAGAAGTTTATGGGTTGTGATTATCTTCCGATGTATGAAATATATCATTTCCCATTTATATTTGCCGGTTGGATTGGATTGCTGGTAACTGCTCTGAATCTGATGCCTATCGGTCAACTTGACGGGGGACACATCAGTTATGCTTTATTGGGTAAGAAGGCAAAATATGTTGCCATTGCCGCATTTATTGCTCTTGCTCTGTTAAATTTTTATTCCACGAACTGGATCATATGGACAATATTGATCTTGCTGATCATTCGTTTAAAACATCCTCCCACACTAAATGATACGATTGAACTAGATTCATCAAGAACAATGCTGGCCTGGATTTCTTACCTTATTTTTATTACTTGTTTTTCTCCCATGCCCCTTTATTTTTCTTAAAAAAATAAAATTAGAAAGCGGTGTAAATTTGGAAATAGTTCTGATTTTTATTGGTTTCATTATCATATTCCTGATAATTATTAACTATTTGAGAAAACTACATTTAGATGCCATTCACTTTAATTTTCTCGAGCTGGTTGATGTGATCGGAGGTCAGGTGATACGAAGAGGTTTTTTATCACGGCCTGTGTACCATGGGGATTTTAATGGCAATGGATTAACCATCAACTTTAGTTCCGAACGGTCTCAAAAAAAACGCAGGGAGTATCTTAATATTAGTTTGGCTAAAAATTTAAAAAATAATCTGACCATTTCAACAGAAGATTGGATAAAGAACAGAAATGAGGGTTCCTTAACTGATTTTAAACCTCTTGATATTGCCGGGGATGTTCATTATGTAATCCGAATACCTGCTAACGTTTCCTACCTCAAAAAGAATCACAAGAATGATTTTATTGAATATATTAGGAAACTTACACCGTTTACTTATATCTATTGCGGACAGAATGGTGTTCTCTTTGAAAGGGAATGCGATAATATTGCTACATGCACAAAACATCCAAAATTAAAAGATAATATCGAATTAATATTTAATCTTACACAAGTCTTGCAATAATGACAATATCAGATACATTTAGGGCAGGGTATATTACAATTATCGGCAGACCAAACGTCGGTAAATCGACCTTATTGAATAAATTATTGGATTTTAAACTATCGATTATTTCACCGCGCCCCCAGACGACACGTAAAAGAATTATGGGTATCATGAATAAACCCAATTTTCAGATTATTTTTTTGGATACACCGGGTCTCCTGGTTCCAAAATATAAATTACAGCGCATGTTGGATAAATTTATTGAATTATCCATTGCTGATGCGGATACACTTCTTTATATATGCGAAGGCAAATCTAGTATACCAGACAGCCAGTCAGACATCGAAGAGGATATCACTGTTTTATCAAAAATTAATACTCAAAATAAGCCGGTGATCCTGGCTATCAATAAGATTGATTTATATCCTAAAAACATCATACTTCCATTAATCGAAATATATTCTGATTTATATCCCTTTTCGAAATTAATACCAATTTCGGCTTTGAGACAAGATGGTCTAAAAGAATTGGAATCAGAATTAAAAGACTCTCTTCCTTATCACCCCCCCTTTTATAATCCGGATATACTCACCGAACAACCGGAAAGATTCTTCGTTGCAGAATTTATACGTGAACAAATTTTTTACCAGTTTCGTGAAGAAATTCCTTACTGTACCGAAGTTCAGATAGAAGATTTTAAGGAACATAAAACAGGTAAGGATGTGATCCATGCCGTGATTTATGTCGAAAGAGATTCCCAGAAAGGAATCATCATCGGAAAAGGCGGCACGACCTTAAAGACTATCGGTATAAAAGCCCGGAAAGCCATTGAATTCTTTTTAGACCGCCAGGTTTATTTGGATTTGCGGGTAAAAGTAAGTAAAGATTGGCGTAACAGAGAATCTGAACTTAAAAAGTTTGGATATTGACCCGCCCAACCGCTTAGTTTATTTATCTGTTTTTCTTAAAATAATCTGATATCAAGCCGAAGATTAATAATATCTTTAGATATTTCGGATATGATATTATGAAGCGTAATATCTTTAATAACTTGATAAGTGTAAGAATGCCATATAGCGAAAATTAAGTCTCCCATTAATAGGAGCTGTTGCAGTTTAGATTTTTTTTATGAAAAAATGCAATTTTCTTTTCACTGAAGCAAAATCTATTCCCCCTTAATAAAGGGGGTTAGGGGGTTGTTTATACATAACATAGACCGATTTTATATCCCCCTCAATCCCCCTTTTCCAAGGGGGAAGCAGAGCTTTAATACAAAACTTGTGTAAGTAATGAAACCTAAACTTCTATTGTTCGATATTGATGGTACACTTATCTCTGCCAGAGGGATTCCTAAAATTGCGATGGGAAAAGTGCTATCGCAGAAGTTTCCAGATATTAAATATGACCATTCGTATGATTTCTCCGGAAGGACAGATCCGGAAATCATCGAGTATTTACTGGGATATGATGATATTAAAATAACCGATCATTTGGAAGAGGAGATACTCAGGGATTTCTGTATCGAACTAGAAACGATGTTTAGGAATAATCAAAAACCTCTTATTCTTCCTGGTGTATATGAGCTGATGAAAGAGCTTGTGTTACGGGAAAATGTTTATCTTGGTTTGGTTACCGGTAATATATCGGAAGGTGCAAGGATAAAACTGGAGGCAGCTGGTCTGTACCAATATTTCCCCATCGGTGGTTTTGGAGATGATTCAAAAAATCGGAATGACCTGCCGCCAATTGCCAGTGAACGGGCAAGTAATTATTATGGTAAAGACTTTACAGCCAGAGATACCTGGATCATTGGTGATAGTATTCATGATATCAGGTGTGCACATAATAATAATATACGTTGTCTTGCTGTTTTAACCGGTTGGACGAACCGGGAAACCCTGACTGCCGGTAATCCAGAATTTCTTGTAAACGATCTCTCGGATTTTGAAAAAATTCAGGAAATACTTTTACATAAATAATATGAAAACACAACACAAAATAATTGTCGGTGATTCCCGGGAAATGATATCGGTTAAAAATACGTCGGTGGATCTGGTGATTACCTCCCCTCCTTATTGGCAGTTGAAGGATTATGGTGTGGGACGACAAATCGGTTATAATGATTCTTATGAAGAATATATTAATAATCTTAATCTGGTCTGGAAGGAGACCCATCGGGTCTTAAAACCCGGTTGCCGGCTTTGTATTAATATTGGGGACCAATTTGCCCGATCAGTTATCTATGGCAGATACAAGATTATTCCCATTCGTACGGAAATCATAAAATTCTGTGAAACAATTGGATTTGATTATATGGGAGCGATTATCTGGCAAAAGGTCACCACAACAAATACCACCGGTGGGGCCGTGATCATGGGATCTTATCCCTACCCGCGTAATGGGATACTCAAGTTAGATTATGAATTTATCCTAATTTTTAAAAAGGAAGGTGTTTCTGAGAAAGTCAGTGAAGAAATTAAAGAGAAATCGAAGTTAACCAATGAAGAGTGGAATCAGTATTTTACCGGTCATTGGAATTTTCCGGGCGAAAAGCAAAACAAACATTTGGCTATTTTTCCGATCGAGCTACCAGATCGACTGATAAAAATGTTCAGTTTCATCGGGGATACCGTACTGGATCCCTTTATCGGTAGCGGGACCACTGCCGTAAGTGCGAAAAATTTGAATCGAAATTCTATTGGAATTGAAATTAATGAAAAATTCTTACCGGTTATAAAAAATAAACTGGATTTTTATAAACCGAATCTGTTTCATGAAGTTGAGATTATGTTTGAGAACCACAATCTTGAGAAAAGAGATTTTGAAAAAAAAATATCCGCTTTACCCTATATATTCAAGGACCCGCACAAATTGGATAAAAAAGCACAGCTGAAAGAGCAGGCCCGGCGATTAAGGAGAGCGGTTGAAAGTAAGCCGGATATTGAATATTATTCCGTAAAAAGAATTCTAGGTCCGGACCTGATACAGATCGATAATGGTAAAAAGGTGAAAATGCTCGGTGTTCGGATAAAAGCAAAGAAAAAGGAGGAAGCCATCCTGTTTTTAAGGAGTAAAACCAAATCACAAAAAGTAATGATAAAATTTGACCAGAAAAAATATGATAATAAAAAAAATTGGCAGGGTTATTTATATCTTAAAAATAAAACATTTCTCAATGCCCATTTGATAAAAGCAGGCCTTGCTCTTGCTGATAAGAGTAATGATTATAAATATAGAGATAAATTTAAATTATATGAAGATCAGATAAAGAGTAAAATATCGGAGAAAAGTGTCTGAGCCATTAATACGTTGTTTTATCGCTTTACATGTACCAGAGGAGATTATCACCGGGATCTCCCAGTATATCCAGGAATTGAAGAAACTAACGAACAGGGTCAAATGGGTTCGACCTGCCGGTATGCATTTAACGCTTAAATTTTTAGGGGAGATAGAGTCCTCTCGTGTGGAAACAGTTCAATCCCGGTTGCCTAAGATCAGCGAGGCCGTTGCTCCCTTCAGTATGTCTGTTTCTGGCTCCGGATGTTTCCCGGGCAGGAATAGACCGCGTGTGTTCTGGTTAGGTCTGGATCAGGGAGAAAGTAATTCGTTGACTGAAATCCAGGCGTTACTCGAGAATATACTGGAGCCTTTGGGTTTTGAAAGAGAAACGCGGCGCTTTTCTCCGCACTTAACACTTGGCCGTGTAAAACAACCGGGTGATTTTTTAAATATTTATACATTCTTCGATAAACATCCTTTTCCAAAAATGCCTTTTCATATCACTGAGATTTTTTTCATGCGCAGTGAACTTAAACCTACAGGTGCTGAATATACCGTAATCCGTAAATATCCCTTGAAGGGATCATAAATTCTATCAAAGAATATTTGAAATTTTCTTTTCTTGAATATTGAACAAGGATTAACGATTAACGATTTTTGAAGTAATATTGATCCCGCCATTTTAATTATTAATATTTTAAAGTTAATTATTCTGATCTATTCTTATACCACGAAGTACGCGAAGGGCACGAAGATAAAAAGCAATTAAGAATTTAATTATGAATTTGAACGAGAGATAATAGGTGCTAAGATTTTGTTTTTAATATATTTACATTTTTAATTCGTAATTATTAATTCTTAATTTCGATAAGACCTTCTTGTTCTTCGCGATCTTCGTGGTTCAACGCTTTGGATTTTGCTTTCAATTCTTAAATCAAAAATCGTTAATCCTTGTTCGATATTCAAAAATTAAAGATAAATACTCGTAATGAATCAATCATATTCAATCAATAATTAATTGAATAAATCCTGTACGTGAATTAAATTTTAATCTTTATCTTTACCTGCCCATTACTTCAAAAATTAATATCAGGGCTGACTAATTTCATTCAACGTAGGAATAATCATGGCAGAATTTGTACCGCATGTTCCTCCTGAGTCGGACGAAAAAGATTTCAGTATAAAAGCCCTTATGGTAGGCGCAGTTTTCGGGATATTATTTGGAAGTGCCAATGCCTACCTTGGTCTGCGGGTTGGTTTAACAATAAGTACGGCTATTCCCCTCGCGGTTATATCTGTAGCCTTTTTTAAATCATTTAGCTGGGTCTTTGGAAAAACAACCATATTGGAAGCAAATATTGCTCAAACAACAGGATCAGCTAGTTCCTCTCTGGCTTCCGGTATTATATTTACCATTCCGGCCTTATTTATCTGGGGGTATAAAACTGAACTATTTCAAATAGCCCTTCTGGGTATGATGGGGGGCATGTTGGGGATCGTATTTATGATACCCCTGCGTCGCTTTCTAATCGTCAAGGAACACGGAACACTGCCATATCCTGAAGGTACGGCGGCGGCTCAGGTCCTCATCGCCGCCGATATTGGCGGAAGTAAGGCTAAATATGTTTTTCAGGGATTGGGATTGGGTGCACTGTATAAAGGTCTTCTTTCCTTTGCTAAACTGTGGCCCTCCGAGATCAGCATTCATATTCCCGGATTAAAAAAAGGAGAACTCGGCCTGGAGGCTACGCCGGCATTGCTTGGTGTAGGCTATATTCTGGGATTCCGGATCGCCGCAATCATGGTAGCCGGTGGTTTACTTTCCTGGTTGGCCATTATTCCGGCCATTGCCCATTTTGGTGAATTTCTACAAAATCCCATGTTTCCGGAAAGTGAGAAACTCATTTCCGATATGAGTGCACAACTGATTTGGACGCGTTATGTAAGATATATTGGTGCCGGAGCAGTGGCTGTTGCCGGAATTATCACCGTTATTAAATCTCTCCCTACGATGATAAATTCATTGAAAATCGGCTTAAAAGAATTATCGCCGAAAGTAATGGCTGAAGTTAACAAACGCATACGCACCGACTTAGATCTGTCTTTTAAAGTTGTTATCGGCGTCGTGGCATTATTTATTATTGTTGGCGTTGGGACACCCTATGTGGTCGGTGTAAACCAGGTATTGATCACACGGATTGTCGGATCATTGGCAATCGTCTTTTTTGCGTTTATCTTTGTCACCGTATCATCAAGAATTGTCGGTCTGGTAGGTGTCTCTTCCAATCCTACATCCGGTATGGCCATTGTCACCCTTATGGGGACCAGTGCCGTATTCTATCTTCTTGGTTGGACTGATGGGTTAAGCAAAACCGCTGTATTAACGATCGGTACGGTGGTTGCCGTTGCTGCCTCTATTGCCGGGGATATTTCCCAGGATCTGAAAGCAGGATATATCCTAGGGGCGACACCAAAAAGGCAACAGATGAGTGAATTGTTTGGTGTTTTTACTTCGGCTTTTTTTATCGCCCTTGCGGTTGTGACTTTGGGTGAGGTATATGGCTTTGGCACCAAAGACCTGGCTGCTCCACAGGCGACCTTAATGAAAACGGTTGTAGATGGTGTCCTGCAGGCCAATCTTCCCTGGAATCTGGTATTAATCGGTGCCTGTTTTGCGGTGGTTGCTGAACTTTTATCTGTACCCTCTTTGCCATTTGCTGTCGGCATCTATTTACCACTTTCTACGATGACGCCAGTCTTCATCGGTGGAGTTATTAAACATTTTGTTGAATTGAAGAGAAATAAAAAAAGTGATGACGTGGCAGAAAAACAAACAGACACCGGTGTATTGCTGAGCTCCGGTCTGATAGCCGGTGAAGGAATTATGGGAGTATTGATTGCAGGTTATGCGGTCTGGACCACCACCCGTCCGGAAGGTGTACCGTTTGGCCTGACAGGAATAGTGGGTGACTGGACATCCTTCATCATTTTTATTGCCCTGGGATTTTTTCTCTTTCGGTTATCGCTAAAGAAGAAGGCGGTGTAACGGTTATCCCATTGTTTCGATTCCTTCAGTGATTTTCAATGGATAGAAATTTAGACATAGGATTTTAGAATATAACGCAGAGATCGCAAAGGGAAACTATAATTATATATACATATTAGAAATGATCTATAAATAATCTCTGCGTACTCTGCGTTAAAAAAGAAATTATTGTGTAATTAGTGTCCGGTTTAAAAAAATGATTCAATTTAAGATTAAAAAACTCATCCCCAAACCTGCGTCTAAGCCGCATCTTCGACCTTCTCTT
>CAZBBC010000044.1:11523-29577 GCA_964489835.1 uncultured Calditrichota bacterium | reverse complement strand
ATCTCCTGTGATTGTATTCTCTTTACCGTGTGTTATTCAATTTGTGAAGCCAAAGGCATAGAGCTTGCAATCGCGCATCGTAAAGCGAAGTCGTACCGGAAAGCCGGAAAGCTTGCTTACATCTTGATTTTCGTTCCAGCTCGCAGCCATTTTTACAGAATTTCCACACAGGACGGTAGCATCAGCCTGTGTATACCCATCAATAGGTATACCAGATTTGTCAAGTATTTCAACCTGTAAAGAACCCCCGCCGCCGGTGTCGAGGTTCACTTCAAGCCTGTTGCCTTCGAATGTCACCAAGCCCGTCGTAATCTCTCCACCCGTATAATCGGCATCGGCAGAGATGAATCCGTCGAGGCGCATAACAGCCAAACCGATACCGCTCATGGGTCCGGAAGCCTTTGGGTCTACAAATCCATCGTGGTCTGTATTTTTTCCGGCGTAGTATACCCATATCTCGTCATCTACTATAACAGGATTCGGTATTGCCCAAACCAGCCTGGAATCGAAAGCCCCTTCGGGTCCTAAATTCAGGAAAGGTTTACGTCTGCCCAGGCGCTGAAATTTAACGCCGTCCCGGCTTATGGCTAAACGAACATCTATCGTACTTGGGGCTAATCTTTCACCTTTGCTGGGATCCTTCTTGCCATTTAAGCCCCATCGATTTTCAGGTTTGCGCTTCTTGAAGTGCCAGAATGCCTGGCTTAGCATAACGTACGATCCCTCGAGATCCGGATATCGAAAAACGGCTGCGCCATAATAGTCGATGGGTGGTTTCGGGGTAGGTGATACATACGTGGCATTATCTATCTTGTCAGCTGCCATGACAATCACCTCATTCTCCCAATGTTCTAAATCATCCGATTCCAGGCGCCTTACGACCCTGGATCTGGCCGGTGTGCCGGCGTTTGGATTCTTTCGTGTATAAAGGACATAGCGTGTGATCCGGTTATCCCAAAATGCAATGCTCTGCGTGTCACAGTTACCGATATCCTGACATTGCCAGAGTGTCCACTCGATCCCGTCCGCTGAGTGGTAACAATAAAGTTTTCCGGATGTGGGATCATTATAGCCTTTAACCTGGTTTCTGTATTTCTTGTTAGGTGTAGCGTTAGGGTCTATCCATACAGAGCTCCCGCCGATTCTGTTTGGTATTACGATATTGTTTTCTTTTGATCCGTCTAGAGAATAACGGCCCACTATCGGTTTGGTGAAATGAATACCATCGATTGATTCGGCATACGCTACCTGTACCGTCCCTCCAAATCGAACGTCATACCATAACCTAATCTTATTACCTTCTTTAATCATACTGCAGTATGGGCCTATTTGGCCATTTAGTGCCTTCTCCCAGGGGGCATCTGCTTTTAATACAATATATCCCGTCCGCAATGGAGGATTCATTGTAAATGTTATACCTTTGCTGGACTCAATAAGCAAATCATCGAAGAATAGCTGTCTTGCTGTACCAATGGCGATCGCCTCTTCTCCCTTTCCAGCCAATAAACCTATCCAAGCTGAGAACACCAGAAAGAAAGTAATTATAAATGCTGTGTATAGGTTACGGATCATAGCACACCTCATTTTGATTTCTTGTTTTTATTCTTTCTTTTAGACCTGTAGCTCTTTTTACTACCCAAATCTCTGGCGGAATCCGTCATTTTTGAAATATTGATTTTCTGATTTACTCTCTAACAACTGGGCATAAAAGGCATCTTACTATCATCTAATGTATTATGACTATATTGGAGTTATATCTGAATAGTAACAGTACTTGAAAAGTCATAAAAAAAATTTCTTATCGGTACAATTGGTTTTCTGTCATAAATACCGTTCATAATGAAGGATACGGATAACTTTTTTGACACTGCCAGGTTGAGTTGTATGGAAGGTGAAATGCGTGGATAAATAATATTTGCATTCGGTCGTGATTGTATATAGATAATAAAGGATAAATCCACATTTTCTTGAATTTTCCGGGTTAGATTAAAATAACAATTTAGTTTAATATAATTGGACTGTTTGTCTTTTGGATTCAGTGGAATTTTGTCTGTGGGTACGTTTCGATAATCCCATGTTTCCCATTCATTCATCAGGCCCATGGCAATATAGGACACATTGAGCGAGTCTTTATCTAATAGAAAACGTAGATTTGCTCCTGCCAGAACCCGAGCCTTCATTCCCCGAATCCCGTTCCATTGGTATTGTGTAAATAATTCAGGCTGAATATCTGATTCTCGGTTAAATCGGAACCTTAGATGAGAATAACCGGCATTAATTAATTTAACATTCTTAGCACTGGTTACATCATACTGTGCCAGTAAAATAATTACATTTTTTTGAAACAGATATGAGAGGTCCACACTTGTTTTAAGATTAATCACCCGCTTATCTTCTTGAGTTATATCTAATCCCAGATTAACAATAGCATATAGATTTTGATCGGTGGTACTGTCTTTGCCGGTTTTAATTCTATCGACATTCAATATTTGAGCAAAACTGTGAGAGCTAAATATTTGCCATAGAAACAGTGGAAAAACGAAATAGCGGATTATCTTAGATCTAATTATAAAATTCATAACCAGTCTTTTCGTTTAAAATAGCTGAGCATTGCAATGGCAACACTGATCATGACTCCCCAAAAGATAAAATAACTATATTTAAAATGTAGTTCAGGCAGGTATTCAAAATTGGTCCCATAAATTCCGGCGACAAATGTAAGCGGTATGAATATGGCGGCAAAAATAGTCAATACTTTCATAATTTCATTCATCCGGTTACTGATAGATGAATTGTAAATATTTAATTGATCCGATAGCATTTCCCGGTATGTATCGATGGCTTCTGTCGCATGTGTAATAAGATCTTGCAAATCTCTTAAGAATGGAATTGTTTTATGGTTAATAAGTTTAGAATCCAGCTTCAATAATTGTATAACGGCTTCCCTGAGCGGTCTGATGGATTTGCGCAAATAATTCATTTCACGCTTTAACGTATTTATTTTCTCCATAACAGCAGGTTTGGGATTTGTCAATACTTCCTCATCAATATCTTCGATTTGCTCGCCAATTCTCTCGATAATGGAGATATAATTATCAACAACCGTATCCAGTAAAGCATAAGCCAGGTAGTCTATTCCGGTGGCACGTATTCTTCCTTTTTGTTTTCTTATTCTTTCTCTGACCGGTTCAAAGACATCCCCGGGTTGTTCCTGGAAAGTTAGCAGAAATGTACGACCTAACACCATGCTTAATTGCTCGGCAATAATGACCTGTTTTTCTTTGTCATAGCGAAGCATTTTTAAAACCAGGAAAAGACAATTATCAAATTCTTCAAGCTTTGGTCTCTGGTCTGTATTCATAATATCTTCTAATAAAAGCGGATGTAAATCAAATATATTCCCGATTTCCTGCATCACTGTATGATCATGAAGCCCGTCAATATTGATCCAGGTCACCGTATTGGTTTCTTTGAATTCCTTTCCTTTAGATATATCATCTAATTGCGCTTCGTTCAATTTAGATTGATCATAATCAATCACGCGAATTCGGATATTTTCCACCTTTTTGTTTCCAATGAAAACTAAGGAACCGGGAGCAAGACCTTTGCTTTCCTCACGTTTCTTAAAAAATCTAGCCATGTGAGTTCCTCCTTAAATTATTTAATCCGAATAATTCACCAGATAAACATTTATCTTACTCAACCTTGTAGGTAACAGTAATCATCCATTCAGCGTAATCCTGGTACTGCTGCTTCATCAACAAAATGACGCGTTGTTTAAAGGACGTTTCGATAAGTGCGCCTTGTCCCGGCCAGATACGAAACTTGATTCGCAAATAACGCCAGTTACCGCCTTTTGTCTCTTTAATGCCAAATATCTCCGGCGGGGTGAGTATAATTGACGTATGCTGCTGATGCATACCCAGTCCAATAGACTGCACCTTTTCCGTAACAATTTTATCATCAACCTGTTCCGGCAATTGGATATCAACATAGACGCGAATACAACCTCCCCGAAATTGACCGATGGAAGAAATATTTCGGTTTGGTATATAAATCTGTTGTCCATGCAGGTTGATAAGGGTTGTGAATCTTAATCCGATTCTATCGACTTGGCCGACCTGCCCGGAGAGATCCACTACATCACCAATATCAAGCGTATCCGAAAAAATCAGTGTCAGGCCAATGACGACATCTTGAACAAAACCCTGTGCCCCAAAGCCAATGGCAAGCCCGATCACCGAAGCACTGGCTAAATAGGCGGTTAAAGAGATATTGAATTCCTGCAGGATCAGCCCAAAGGCCAGGAAGTAAATTGTAAAGGTAAAGGCGCTGACCAGGATTGTGGTGATGGTAACAATTTTAGGATAGCGTTTTACTATGTTTTCTGTTTTAAAATCGCTGCCCGATAATTTTAAAGACAATAGCCATTGGCTTAATCGCCTTATTCCGCGCACCAGGAAACTCGCCATTACTGCCAACAATACTATGGAAAAAATCTTTAGTAGAGGTGGTAAAGTTTTAAATAATCCAATAATTTCCATCATTGCTTTTCTTTTTTAAGGATTGTCAGGATTTTGATTCAGAAACGACCAAAACGCTGCTGCGGATCTCCTGATGCTGTATTTGACCTCCTAAATTACCAACTCTTGCCATTATAATAAATACGACAATTGCAAGGATCAGAATTACCAAATCATAAGTTCTAACTGTTCGTTTTTTCCAAAGCGAGAATAAAGATATTGCCCCAAGAATGATCATTACAATAAATGCAAAATCCGCCGCTTCTTCATGAGCGTGAATCAGGTCGTGGCTGATGTTGGGAATAGTAGCTTCCAATATTTTTTCAGCCGGTTCTCCGCTGAAGAATGTAGGTATGGTTATTACAGCAACGATGATAAAGACGATCTTGGCGGCATTGGTAATGGTTTGATTTTTTATAAAATAGCCATAGGCGATAAAGCCAATTCCGAAAAGTGTCCCAATAATCGGGAAATGATTGAGTAACAGATGCAAATGTGCCTGGTCCAAAATAATTCTCTTTCATTTAGTTGATTTTAGTTTTGTCTAACGGCTATTGAAATTGATAAAATAATGAAGGTCTCATGCGGCCTAATCTAAAATTAGCGGCAAAAACTGTAGAATGATCGAATCGCTCTCCAAAAGAAGAATATGTTTCGGTGACCCCGGCGAGTCCTAAAATTTCCCCACTCAGGGTGATCCAGGATAATTGATAGCCAGCCATGAGACCATAATGAATAAAAAGATTCTGTGTATGGCCGAAAGAAAAAAGTATTGCGATCAACAGCAGCATACGAATTAAAAAAATAATTTTATCCATTCTTTTTTATTTCCTTTACATCAATGACACCAGTTGTGAAAATTAATCTGAATTCATTTCAATTGTGCATTCAACGATCAACCTTACTCTCGCGTTTTGCCTTTTTTCAACTCATTCATTTGTTCGATCTGAATCTCCTGAATTTCAACCAGTCGCTTCCATTGACTTAATAGAATATGATCAACTTTTTCATGCAACTGCCGGATTTCCAGTTCGGCTTTCAGGTTAACCCTGTAGTCATTCTCGGCCCGTAGACGGTCTCTGACCTCCTGGCGGCGCTGACTCATGATAATTACCGGAGCCTGAATGGCTGCCAGGGTGGACAAAACCAGGTTTAACAAAATGAAGGGATAGGGATCGAAGGGTTTTTTTAGCAACAGGTAGGAATTGATAAACATCCAAATAAATAAAAAGATACCAAAACCGATGATAAAACCCCAACTACCGCCGATGGCCGCTATTTTATCCGCCATTATTTGCCCTATGGTACGATCCTTTAAAGACTCATCAAAAATATTTGATGATAAGGTTTCATGTTTGAGAAGCTTTTCAGAGACTTCCTGCTCCAGATTGGTGATCTCGCCCATCTCATCCCGCAGCAAAGTGGTCACATATTTAGTCCTGAATCTATGGAGATCAGAGAAACAAATATAACCTTTAACGGGCCATTCAGGAAACTCGTCTTTTATTTGTTTTACAATGGTTTCCCGCACCAATTCCCCCGGAAACAGATCTGATTTTTTGAATGTTTTACCACATATTTGACAAATATCAGTATTTAAGAGATGATTCATCGTATTTTTCCTTCTATATCCTTATCAACCCGACGGCTTAATGTTAATCATCAACCCGTGTTAGTTTTAATTGTTTTGGCTTTGCTATAAGTATAGGTACTGGTTCAACTTCAACATTAGCCAGATCAAGACCAAACTCTTCATGGGCTGGTAAACTGATCAATTTTTTTCTCAGAATCTGCCATGGTCATATATACAAGATTACTTGCTTCTTTCTGAACCGTACGATCCTGCTGCAGGTCTTTTAGTATTTTGAGATAGTTTTATACATTGATAAATTTAATGTGTCTGTTATGAAGGTTGCAGGCATCGGTTAATTTCCTCCTTTAATTAAACAGACTTGATGAAAGATTTTGCCACCATCAACTATTTAATTCTTTTTTCCCCTCTTTTGGGGGAATGGTCTCTTTTTGTTGTACAGGCGGCCTTTTTCGAAAAAGTGAGTAGATGATGTAACCAACGATTTTTTTATTTATTCTGATGTGGGGGTTTGCGCAGCCACTCCAGCATCAGGCCCCAGATATTCAAAAAAAGTCCGAAAGAAACCAGAATAACAATTCCGCTGAGGGCATCGTGTAAACCATGCACTTGTGCCGCGATGTTTGTCCGTGTAGGCCCTGCTGAAAAATCGGTCCCGGCATAAAAGGAAACACGCGCCGCCCAGAAGGCTCCGATTGCCGCAATCCCGGACGTCTGTCCCAGCGTGCGCGAAATCGATAAAAGACCGGATACAATACCAAGATATTTTTTCGGCGCTGCGCCCATAATGGCGCTGTTGTTGGGCGACTGGAAAATGCCCAGGCCCAGACCCACAGGCAAAAAACGCCATACATAGCCCAACGCGGTAGTACCCTCGCTCAGGGTAGTCAGACTATAAAAACCGCCAACCAGAAATGCTAATCCAACGGTGGAAATGGCACGCGATCCAAAGCGGTCCGATAAAATACCCGAAAGTGGACTGGCAAATCCTGCCGATAGAGGCACGGTAGCTAATAAAAATCCAACCTGATGCGGATCGTAACCCAGAATATTCTGGAGATAAAAAGGCATCAGCAGCACAACCCCGGCTGTGGCAATGAACGAGAGGAAGCCGGTGAAAAGGTTCAGACTGAACAGGCTGTTGCGGAAAATGTACAGATCGATCATCGGATGGGCAACGTGCAGTTCCAGGTATAAAAAGAATATAAATGAAGCAATCCAGAGCCCGAAGAGCAGGATAATATACAGGTGGCGAAATCCAACATTCTGTCCTAATGTTAAAGCCAGCAGAAAAGACAATATACTGATAAACATGGTACCGGCGCCGGCAAAATCAAAACTCTGTCTCTTTATGCCTGCTGAACCCGGAACAAAACGCAGCACCATGAACGAACCCAGAATACCGATCGGAATATTTACAAAAAATATCCAGTGCCAGGATAAGACATCAATCAGGATCCCACCTAACACAGGGCCGGTAATAATGCCAATCGCTACGATTCCGCCGATCGTCCCCAGGGCTTTACCCCGTTCCCGGCCAGGAAAGGCTTCGGTAACCAGCGCTGTGCCGAGAGAAGCCATCATAGCGGCACCCACACCTTGAACGATTCTGAAAAAAATCAACCAGTAAACGGTTTGTGAAAGCCCGCACAAAATTGAGCCAAGCGTGAAAATAATCATCCCACTGAGGTAGATGCCTTTTTTACCTATCAGGTCGCCGAGCCGGCCCATACTGAGGATAAGCGTGGCAATGGTTAGCATATAGGAGAGGGCAACCCATTGCACAACCGCAAATTTCGTATGGAATGATTTAACAAGTGTGGGTAGGGCGATGTTGACGATGCTGGAGTCAACGGTTGCCAGAAATACACCCATGCCCACTGAGAATAAAATGTACCATTTATTCCTGTAATTACCGGGGTTGTTTAATTCATGATGGTGCGCATGGGTCTTAATATCTTTTAGTAAGCGCATCATTTGAATCAATCCTGTGGTTCTTAAATGTAATGTTTACTGTCACTAGTGATTACCTGTTATCCTTTAGGATCAGAAATTTAAAAGAAATAGGCGATAAGACGGACACCAATGATCAAGGCAGCGGTTACAAGCTATCATTTAGAGAATAAATAAAGGCCCGATGAAAATTTAAAAATATATACTTAATTATCTAATGATTCAAAAATCTTTTTTATTTGGAATTTTTCAGCCCGGTGATCAACCGTGCACTCTGGTTGAATGAAAAATAATTGAACGCCCACTGCACGGCCACCAATACCCGGTTCTCAAAACCAACAAGATAGAGCAGGTGTATAAATAACCACAATACCCAGGCAGGTATTCCTGAAAGGCGCACATTTCTGCGAAAAGCCACGGCAGATTTGCGGCCGATAACCGCAAGATTCCCCTTGTCAATATATTTAAAGGGCCGTAGATTTTTTCCGGCAATGCGGGCTATGATCTCCCCGGCCACGTAGCGTCCCTGCTGCATCGCCACCGGGGCGATGCCTGGAAGCAACTGGTCATATTCATCCTTAAAATATGCTAAATCACCAATCACGAAGACGTTTTTATCACAATCCAGGCAGCAATGTGAATTGACCATGAGCCTGCCGGCTTTATCCGAATTGACCGGAAGTTTTTTTTGTACAAGATTTCCCAAAACCGAAGCCTGGACACCAGCAGCCCAAATTATAGCGCCGCAGTAAATTTCAGAATCCCCCTTTTGAGTGTTTAAGGTGATGCCAGTTTCATCAATATTCGTGACCAGTGTATTTGTCATAATTTCCACTCCCAGCCGCTCAAGGGTTTTCTGCGCCTTCAATGATAACGCTTCCGGGTAGGGAGGTAAAATTCTGTTGGTGCCTTCAATCAAGAAGATGCGCGCATCGGTGGGATTAATGGTACGAAAGTCATGTAATAATGTATAGCGGGACAATTCTGCGATGGCACCAGCCATTTCCACACCGGCCGGCCCGCCACCGATAACCGCAAAGGTAAGCAGAGATTTTCGTTTGTCTATATCCTCTTCAACTTCAGCCTTTTCAAAGGTTGTGAGAATACGGCTGCGAATATCAGTGGCGTCTTCGATCGTCTTCAGACCGGGGGCAAATTTCTCCCAATCCGATTTGCCGAAATAGTGATGATGTGACCCGGCGGCGATTACCAGATAGTCGAAAGAAATGTGTTTATCTGCTGCGGATACGATGCGAGTAGTAAAATCAATATCCATGACTTCACCAAGTACTACCTGCATGTTGCGTTGTCTTTTGAATATTGCCCTCAGAGGAAAAGCAATATCGGCTGGCGATAACCCGCCGGTCGCCACCTGATACAACAAGGGCTGAAACAAATGAAAATTGCGGCGATCGATCAGGGTAACCTGAACAGCTTTTCCGTGAAAAGCCTTCGCTGCATATAAACCGCCGAATCCGCCGCCGATGATTACAATCTTTTCTGGGATAGTTACTGACAATCTGAATCCTTTTGGTTATTTATTCAACGGCACTACGCCGGCCATATCGCCAATTATATTGACCAAATCAGAACCGGTTGGAATAACTATTTTTGCATTTTTCTCCAGTGCTGATTCCAGCGCCTGCAATTTTCTCAGCAGCTGCGCATTTCCAATAAAATACTTATTAGCTGCTTCGTTTACCAGTCTAATCGCCTCTGCCTCACCTTCCGCATGTAATATACTTGCTTGTCTGACTCCCTCGGCCTCTTTGATTTTGGACCGTTTTTCACCATCTGCTTTAGTCTCTGTGGCAGTGGCATAATCGATGGCAGCTATTTTTTCATTTTCTGCTTTAACAACTTTATTCATGGTTTCCTGAACATCTGCCGGAGGATCGATCTCTTTTAATTCGGTACGGACAATTTGAATTCCCCAGCTTTGCGTTTCTTCATGCAGGGTTTTATGCAGTTCGGAATTTATTTTGCCTCGTTCACTATTGGCGGATTTTAAAGTAAGCGTACCTATAATATTCCTCAGTGTTGTACGGGCAAGATTAACGATCTGCCACTGATAATTATTAACATTATATTGAGAGCTTTTGACACTCTCCTCATCATTTTTTACTTTAAAATAAACCTGGGCATCAACTCTGGCGTTTAAATTATCGTTGGTTATTATTTCCTGCGGTTCCGCATCAACCATTTGTTCGGTGATATTAACCTGGAACATTCTTTCGATAACTGGGATAATCCAATGAAAGCCCGGGTTGGAAAAACGGTTATATTTTCCCAATCGTTCAATTAAGCCTCTGTGAGTAGGTCTTATTATTCTAATCCCGAGAATAAATATTAGAACAAGAGCGGCTATAATAAAAGTAATAATGTTCATTTTAACTTTCCTTTACTTTTTAATTGCAGTTTATTGGTTTAATACTATCATAGGACCGTTTGTTAACTCGAATAGAACATTGAATGACTGAAAATTTGAGCAGTCTGGAGTTCAAACAGTGAAAGCCGTTTTGGTTTAAACACTGCGTGGTGCGGGTTGTACAGCGCCCAATTGTGAAATTGCATCCGATTTTCACGTGTCACCTGGTCGTAGAATTCAGATTGGGCGATTTTGGTTCGATAAAAATTTAGGCACATCTCTCTACTTTGTTTTTGCCGGAGCGCTTTGCGATATATAACGTCTTATCAGCGCTATGGATAAGCTGCAGGGCGGTGATAATACCTGGCTTGTGAATATAAGACACGCCTATGCTCACCGTGAGGTGTGGGCATTTTTCAGAAAAATGTCGGCACACTCTCTTGCGTATTCTTTCCGCCAATGCAACTGCTTGATTGATCGGCGTTTCCGGAAGGATGACGGAAAATTCCTCGCCGCCGTAACGAGCTGGGAGATCAGCATCTCGGATGCCATCCAAAAAAAGTTTCCCCATTTTGCGCAGTACCTCGTCGCCTGCCTGGTGTCCGTAGCGGTCATTTACTTGCTTGAAATCATCAATGTCCGCTAAAAGAAGGGAGAGATGCCTTTCATACCGGGCGTGTTCTGCGATCATACGACTTAGTGAAAAATCAAATACACCGCGCGTATATAGTCCTGTCAATGAATCACGCGTGGCAATATTAGCCGCTTCTTCGATCCGCATATCATCCATGATTTTTGGACTTGAAAGGTCACCGGTAACATTTGTGAGATAATCCAATGCTGCCACCAGTATACCAACATCGCGTCCGAAGATATTCTCAAGGTTGGTTTTGTGTATGATAATTTGGTCCCATAAATTGATAGCCTTATCTTCGGTGTATATTTCGTAAGTTAACCGAAACAGTAATTCTGAGAAAGTATGGGTGAGGGAAGACTCCAGATATTCCTTTAGCAATTTGGGATTATTGCTTAATTTGTTAATTGACTTCGAAGTAAGCCGGTCCCTTGATTCAATATCGACGAGCTTCTTTGTTGTTTCTATTTTCGAACGTGATCCCTTTTTATTCATTTTATTATCTCTGGCGTAGTGCCTAACCTGTAATTTACCGCAGGGCCTCCCGGATAGTGTTAAATTTTGTCTGCCCGGTGGGTTGGTTTCAAACACGCTTTTTTCCCCTTTTTTTGGTTCTATGTTTCTTTTTATCATCAGTCTGTTCAGGGGCATCCGTCATTTTTGAAATATTTATTTTCTGATTGGAGACGCGGATATTTTTAAAAAGGCGGAAAATATCCTGCGGAATTCCATCCGGCAGATCCACGGTACTGTATTCGTCATAAATTTTTATCTTGCCAATAAATTCGGCATCGATTCCTGCTTCGTTCGCGATGGCACCGACTATGTTGCCTGGCTTTATCTTATGCCTGTTTCCTACTTCTATCCGGTAGCGTACCATTCCTTCCTCGGGTTTCATCACTGCTTTACTGTGCTTTGGAAAATCTTTTTGTCTTCGTGGTTTTTCCTCGTAGTCATCTCTGGTTTTTAGGGATTGGTTTGTCAGCAACAAAGGCGTTTTCCCCTGTACCATTTTTGCCAGAGCGGCGGCAATCTCCAATGCCGACACATTGTGTTTCTGCTGGTACTGCTCCACTATCTGATAAAACATACCTAAATCTTCCACGGCCAGCGTATCTGTTATACGTTGTTGAAAGCGGGCAATCCGTTTATCGTTTATTATATCTGTAGAAGGTAATTCCATTAGCGTAATTTTTTGATTCGTGGCTTTCTCAATCATATGCAGCATTCTTCTTTCCCGCGGGGCTACAAACAATATGGCTTCGCCGCTTCGTCCCGCCCGTCCGGTACGACCAATACGGTGAATATAGGCTTCCGTATCATGCGGGATATCATAATTGATGACATGACTGATCCGGTCAACGTCCAATCCTCTGGCGGCGACATCGGTTGCCACAATAATATTGAGTTTACCATTTTTTAAACGTTCAATTGTGTGCTCTCTCTGTCTTTGGGCAATATCTCCGCTGAGCGGGGCAGAGAGAAAACCACGGGCTTCCAGTTTTTCAGAAAGTTCAACAGTGGCGGTTTTGGTTCGTACAAATACAAGAACACCGTCAAAAGGTTCTGCTTCCAGAATTCGTGTTAGTGCATCGAGTTTGTGAAATCCGCTGACCATCCAAAAGCGTTGACGCGTGGCTTCAACCGTTGCGGTTCGCGCTTTTATGGTAATTGAAACCGGGTCATGTAAATACTTTTGGGCAATTCTTCTGATCGCCGGCGGAATGGTTGCCGAAAAAAGCGCGATCTGGCGATCACCCGGTGTCTGTTCCAGAATCCATTCCACATCATCAATAAATCCCATTCGCAGCATTTCATCGGCTTCATCGAGAACCAGGCAACTCAACATGCTGAGATCAAGTGTTTCACGCCTGATGTGATCCATTACTCTCCCCGGTGTCCCCACAACAACATGGGTGCCTTGTTTCAAACGACGAAACTGTCTGTCATAGTCCTGTCCGCCATAAATGGGCAACACATGAAAACCCTTGATATGTCCCGCATATCGCTGGAAAGCTTCGGCTACCTGAATCGCTAATTCCCTGGTTGGTGTCAGCACCAGAACCTGCGGATTCTTTGTTTTGAGATTAATGCGCGACAGCAATGGTAAAGCAAAGGCCGCTGTTTTTCCGGTACCCGTCTGCGCCTGACCGACAACATCCTTTCCGGCTAAAATCTCCGGGATCATTTGGGCCTGGATCGGTGTCGGCGTTTCGTAGCCCACATCATCCAGGACTCTGAGCACCGCTTTTGACAACATTAACTCGTTAAATCCCTTTTCTAAACCCCGTTCATCAGACATTAGAACCTCCCTGACCGGAAAAAAGTGCAGCGAAATTTGGTATTTCATTTTTAATATTTTTATTAAATAGCATGATTATCTTCTTTCTACGATTATTGGCAAACAATATTTAGAACGACAGAAAATTAAAAGCGGATCATTTTGAATCGCTAAATTAAATTTACGAAATTATTGAGGTATATACACCGAAGTTAACTATTAATTGAAAAAAGGATAATCATTTGTGGAACAGAGGGCACCTACCGTATCCAGGATAGCAAAAATTAATTGCGAATTTATTTTTTGTTTATTATTCTATACCCTAAAATAATTAAGGTTTGAGGTCTGGTATAAACAACCAGTGATTATGAAGGCGTTACAGAATTAATCTGCGAATTGACACGGAATTGCAATATCAAAGAAGCTGATTCTGAGAATTCCTGAAGAAAAATAATTTATACTATAAACTATTATTCATTGTTGAATTAATTAGAGACGGATATGAAAAAACTTATATTGCTCTCTGCCTTTTTAGGCTTATTGGTTGTAATCGCCATTGGCACGCTTTCACAAAAAGATTACGAACTAACCGTGTTGATGAAGCTTAAAGAGAAATATTCAAAATCAGAAAAGCCTGCTGTTAATCACAGTAGATTTGCAGTGCTTCAACAGAAATTTACCACCCCACAACAAGTAACAAAAGCGTGCGTATCATGCCATAATATGACTGCCCAACAAGTGATGAATGGCAATCACTGGAATTGGGAGCGCGAGGAATATGTTGAAGGACGCGGCGTCGTCTATCTTGGTAAAAGAAACGCCATAAATAATTTCTGTATCGGTACAAAGGGAAACGAAAAAAGTTGCGCAAAGTGTCATGTTGGGTATGGTATGGACAGCAAGGGGAAGATTTATACAGACAGCCTGAATATTGATTGTTTGGTTTGTCACGATAATACGGAAACCTATACAAAGGCTCAGGAAAAAGGTGGCGCACCCATTTCAACTTTAAATTTTACGACGATCGCAGAACATATTGGCGAGCCTAAACGAACTAATTGCGGCGTTTGCCATTTTTATGGCGGCGGTGGCAACAATGTTAAACACGGTGATCTGGAAATGTCAATGTTTGATCCAACCAAAGATATTGACATTCACATGGCCTCAGAAGGTATGAATTTACAATGTGTAGATTGCCATACAACGGAACAACACAATATATCCGGGAAAGTCTATTCCCTTTCTTCAATGAATTTAAATCGCAATACGTGTGAACAATGCCATACGGAAACCCCGCATGAAGACGATATCCTAAATGAACACACTTTAAAAGTGGCTTGTCAATCCTGTCATATTCCTGTTTTTGCAAAGGGTAATGCCACAAAAATGTACTGGGATTGGTCAACGGCAGGCAGGCTTAAGGACGGCGAACCTTATGCGGAAGAAGACAGTATGGGCAATCATTCTTATTTATCCATCAAGGGAAGTTTTGTCTGGGAGAAAAATGTCAAACCCGAATACATCTGGTTTAATGGGACTGCATCGCACTATCTTAAAGGTGATATCATTCAGGACACAACCAAGTTATTTATTCTTAACCAGCTTCATGGGTCCTATTCGGATGATGAATCCAAAATTATCCCGGTTAAAATTCATCTTGCCAGGCAGCCTTTCGATCCGGTGAACAAGATGTTAATTCAGCCAAAACTATATGCCGAGAAAAAAGGTCAGGGCGCGTTCTGGAAAGATTTTGACTGGTACACTGCTTCTCAAGTAGGTATGAAAGAATCGGGCCTTCCATTTAGCGGAAAAGTATCCTTTATGACAACGGGTATGTACTGGCCAGTAAATCACATGGTCTCCAGCAAGGAAAATTCTGTTCAGTGCAATGAATGTCATACCCGAAACAATTCCCGTCTTGCCGGTTTGACTGATTTTTATTTACCGGGAAGAGACTTTTCGACTCCAGTTGACAAGGCCGGCAAATGGTTGTTAATCCTAATCCTAATCGGCGTCTTCATACATGCTGTCATACGATTTCTCTCCTATAGAAAATTAAAGACAGAGGTAACAAAATGAGTAAACACCAAATTTACATTTATAAAAGTTTTGAACGGTTCTGGCATTGGATGCAGGCGATTCTAATTTTCTTTCTTGCATTCAGCGGCTTTGAGATTCATGGCACTTACACTTTTTTCGGATTCAGAGATGCAGTAAGATACCACAATTTCGCAGCATATATGTTCATTGGTTTGATTGTATTTACAATTTTCTGGCATTTAACAACCGGTGAATGGAAACAATATATTCCCACTCTGGAAAATGTTAAAGCACAGCTTAACTATTATATCTTTGGAATTTTTCGTAATGCGCCTCACCCAACGAAGAAAACTGTATTAACGAAACTAAATCCATTGCAAAAGCTCACTTATTTTGGCTTGAAAATTTTAGTCATCCCCTTAAGTGTTACCTCCGGTTTATTGTATTTGTTTTACCGTTATCCGTCAAAACATGGAATTGAGGCAATAAATATCCAGACCCTTGAGGTTATAGCAATCGTTCACACAGTTGCCGCAATCCTTCTGGTTATATTTATTGTTACACATCTGTATTTAATAACAACCGGAGATACCGTTACTTCTAATTTAAAGGCAATGCTCACCGGATTTGAAGAACTGGAAGATGATGATAATCAACGAGATAAGAAGTTGGTGAATTAAATTTATCAATACAAAAATCAGATTAGAGGTTTATATGGAAGACACAAAGTATATGAATCCTTATTTGGCAGGAGTTTTGCTGGGCATCCTTTTACTTGCGACTATTTATATTACCGGCCGGGGTTTAGGCGCAAGCGGCGCAATCAAAAGCTATGCCGTAGCCACTGTTGAGGCAATTGCTCCTTCACACACCGCAACAGCACAATTTTATAAGGAATATGGAGAAAGCCATGGTTCAGGAAGTCCTTTAATGAACTGGCTTGTTTTCGAAGTTACAGGTGTTTTGATTGGTGCGTTTTTATCCGGATTAATTTCCAACAGATTAGATTTTAATTTGGAAAAAGGTCCGCACACAACAGTAAAAATACGAATTGCCGGCGCTTTGTTTGGCGGACTGCTGTGGGGCGTCGGTGCACAACTTGGAAGGGGATGTACCAGCGGCGCCGCATTAAGTGGCATGGCGGTCATGGCAACCGGGGGAATAATTACCATGTTTGCGATTTTCGCTGGAGCATATATGTTCGCCTATTTTTTTAGAAAATTTTGGATTTAAGAAGGAGATATCTTTATGGGACCTCTTGTTCCGGATGTTATAAGCAATAATTTAAATTTTATTGTTGCATTAATCATTGGTATTTCATTCGGTGCTATTCTAGAGCAGGCCGGATTTTCAACCTCAAAAAAACTGGTTGGACTATTTTACGGTTATGATTTTACCGTCCTGCGCGTTTTCTTTACTGCCGGAATTGTGGCAATGATCGGCGTTATGGGATTTGCGCATTATGGATTAATTGATATCAACCTAATTTATATTAATCCTACATTTCTGTGGTCTGCGATTATTGGTGGTATTATAATGGGTCTCGGATTTGTGGTCGGGGGATTTTGCCCCGGAACCGGTGTTTGTGCTGCTGCTATTGGTAAAATTGACGCCCTTATTTTTATTGTGGGGGTTTTTATAGGTGTAATAATTTTTGCAGAAGGTTACCCTGTTTTTAAACCTCTTTATATGGCCTCCAGTTTAGGAATTCCGCGTTTTTTTGACACGCTGGGCGTGTCACAGAATATTTTTGCTTTTATAATGGTGGTTTTTGCCCTGGGTGCATTCTGGGTTGCATCAATTGTCGAGAATAAAGTTAATGGGGTCGAAAAAAAGCCAATTCGTTTTACGCCCTATTATGTTGGCATCTCCTTTATTGGAATTCTTTTGGCCGCATCGGCTTTTTTTTTCCCGGAAAGGAAGGCATCCCTGGCCCAACTTGTCGAGAATGAAAATTTTGTTCGATCCTATAATATTAAAACGCTTACTCCGGATGAATTTGCTTTATGCCTGATAAAATCCCAGGAATGCGATAAACTGGAAGTATTTGATTTTAGATCTGAGCAAGAATATCAAAAAATGAGCCTTCCTAAATCGACCTTATTTACCTTTGACAATCTGTTTGAAAAGGAACCAAACATACTTCTGAATATAAAGCATAAAGAAAAAGTTTTTGTAGCCAATGATGAAATGAGCGAAAGGAAGATGGCGATTGTTGCAGCAGAACTTGGTTTTAAAGGAATATTTATTCTACAAGGTGGATTAAACAAATTTAAGGAGCAAATTATTGATTTTACACCGATTGAAAACCCCAAAACGATTGATGAAGAATATACAAACCGTTTCAGAACAAAAGCCAAAAAACTGATACCGGTCTTAATCAAAAACAACAAATCTAAAGGACCTGTTAAGAAAAAAATGAAACGAGTTCTTGGGGGATGTTAGTGACAATTTAACGCTGGCCAAATGCTGGTTATCTAGATAAAAAGAGTTTTAATTAAATGATAGTTCGGGTTTTTTGGTATCAATTATCATGAAATCTTCCTACTGGTGAAACGTTTTTCGGCTTCCTCTATAGGAAAAACAAAATATCTTGCTTTATCAGAACCTTTCCGCATCCACCAACTGCTGGTCTCCGGTGGCCAGGAGGGACGTTACGTCGCC
>CAZBBC010000044.1:256-11513 GCA_964489835.1 uncultured Calditrichota bacterium | reverse complement strand
TGGTGAAACGTTTTTCGGCTTCCTGCCCAGGAAGAATAAAAACAATCTTGCTTTATCAGAACCTTTCCGCATCCACCAACAGATGATCTCTGGTGGCCAGGAGGGACGCTGCGTCGGGGATTGACAATAAATTTTCATAACTTTATAGGATTTAAAATTTAAAAGCGACCTCTTTTTAGATATTATATATTGATGGAGTAAAAATGATTGATATAGATTCACAAAAAATAAGATCCTTAGGCCCTTGTCGCATTCCTTCACCTCTGGAAAAATATTTATCGGTTGGAATTGATAAAATAAAATTCATCAACGATGCGGATAGAATCCTGTTTGACTGTCGTCAGGATGCCGATACAGTCACCATCGATAAAAATACGCTTCCCACCCTGGAACAGGCCGGTCCACGCAAGATGATCTATTTTGATCCCTCCAAAACACGCGCCGCCATTGTTACCTGCGGCGGTCTGTGCCCCGGCATCAATAATGTTATTCGTGGACTGGTGATGAATCTGACCTACCGTTACGGGGTAAAAAACATCTATGGGATTCGTTACGGCTATCAGGGATTTATTCCCAGTTATGGACATGATGTGATGGATTTGACACCGGATGCAGTCACAGATATCCATAAATGGGGGGGGACGGTGCTGGGGACCTCGCGCGGGAAACAGGATCCGGTGGCGATCGTCGATTGCCTGGAAAGAATGAGTGTTAGTATTTTATTCATTATTGGCGGGGATGGCACGATCAGAGGGGCATTAAAAATCTCAGAAGAAATCGAAAAAAGAAATTTGAAAATCAGTATCGTTGGTATACCGAAGACTGTTGATAATGACATTATGTACATTGATCAGAGTTTTGGTTTCGACACGGCATTTGCCGAGGCGGTAGAGTCTATCAGCAGTGCCCATACCGAGTCACTGGGATCACCGAATGGGGTAGGGCTGGTAAAACTGATGGGTCGACATTCCGGTTTTATAGCCTGCTACGCCGCTTTAGCCATGAATGATGTCAATTATGTATTAATACCCGAGGTCTCGTTTAAGTTGGAGGGCGAGAATGGGTTCTTAAACGTTTTAAAAAAGAGACTGATTAACAGGCATCATGCGGTGATTGTGATTGCCGAAGGGGCCGGGCAGGAATATCTGCAAACCGATCGTACGGGAACAGATGCTTCCGGCAATGTACGTCTGGGTGATATCGGACTTTACCTGAAGCAGGTGATCAATGATTATTTTAAGGAAATACACATGGAGATGAACTTAAAATATATCGATCCGAGCTATATTATTCGTAGTGTACCCGCGTCTCCTCAGGACAGTCTGTTTTGTCTAAGACTGGCACAGGTTGCCGTACACGCCGCCATGTGCGGAAAAACGGATCTGATGGTCGGTAGTGTAAATACCCATCTGGTGCACATTCCTATGGATTTACTGTCCTCCCGCCGGAAAGAGGTCGATCCTGACAGCGATCTATGGTTATCTGTGCTGGAAGCAACCGGCCAACCGATGGAATTTAAATAGAAAAACAGAGCAGACTTAGGGATTGAAATAATTGAGGTTCTTTTTAAGGGTTTAAATGAATAGCTATTCAGCGAAGAATTAAGGGGATAGGTATGGAGAAGTACAAAGTATTAATAGTATTCGTCTGTCTGAGTTTGATTTTTTCACAGGTTGGGACAGGCGCTGAACCGGAAAAGGTTATCCTTAGCTTAGAAAGTACACTCAATTTGGCCCTGGAACATAATCCACAGCTCAAAGTCGCTGAAAAGGAAGTGGAAAAAGCGAACGCTGCTGTCTGGGAAGCCTACTCAGTAGTTTTACCCCAACTGGATGCGTCGCTAAATTTTCAGCATGCCTGGGAGATTCAGGAAAGCACCATACCGAACTTTTTAAAACCAATGCTCGCCCCGCTGGCACCGTATATTCAAGGATTGGATCAAATGCCCGATTTTGTCAATTTATCTTTTGGATTGAAGAATACACTCACCTATGGTGCCTCAGTTACCCAGCCATTATTTTTGGGCGGGGCCGGTATCGCCGGGATCAAAATAGCGAATGCCGGGGTGAGAAGCTCGGAACATAATCTGGATGCGCAGAGACAAACCCTTATTTTTGATTGCGTGAATGGATTTTATTCCGCATTATTGGCGACGAAATTGGTCGATGTTCAGCAAGAGGCATTGGCCCAGGCCCAGGCAAACTTGGATGCCGTAACCAAAAAGTATGATGTTGGTGCTGCATCGGGTTTTGATAAAATGCGGGCTGAAGTAGAGGTAGCCAACCTGAAGCCATCATTAATCAGTGCGAAAAATAATTATGAAATAGCACTGACACAATTAAGAACAATCATCGGCTTAGATCGTGCGACTGTAATAGAAATCCTGGGTGACTTTGTTTATGCTGATGATGAATTTGGAAATCTGACATTGAGGGAAATGCAGGATATGGCTTCAGAAAACCGGCCGGAGATGTTAATCCTTCACGAACAAAAACAGATTACCCAGCAGGGTATAAACATGGCCCGTAGTAATTTTCTGCCAAAGATTTTATTTATGACCGATTATTCTTATCTGGCGATGAGAGATGATATGAAATTTAACCAGAAAGATTTCAGTAAAGGATTTACATCCGCTGTCAGTCTGCAGATACCATTGTTTCATGGGTTTAGATCGGTCAAGCAATATCAAAAGGCAAAATTGGATTATCATATCATGCAGGATATGGAAAAACAGGTAAGTGACGGTGTCTATGCTGAAACAGAAGTGGCCTATAATAAATTTCAAGAGAGTAGGCAAAAATATTTATCTGCGAAGGAAACCGTTGCACTGGCCCAGGAAGCACTGCGTATGGCTAATCTGATGTATGACGAAGGCGCCAATACGCAGCTGGATGTTTTAAATTCCCGATTGTCTCTCACACAGGCGCAGATGAATTATTATCGTTCACTGTATGATCATCAGGTGGCACGCTATAAATTGCGTAAAGTTACTGGTCAAACCAGGGGTATTTTATAGATTAAGAAATGAATGGAAATGATGGGAGTATAAAAATGAAACGGCTATTTATAACAGTGGGTTTATTTATTTTGACAGGTATTGTCATGTTTGGTTGTGACCAGGGTGAATCCGATAGCGCGGAAAATTCAGGAAGCATACCGGTCGAGGTTATGAAAATTGAACTGGGCAATGTTATCCAGAGCATTTTTTATAATGGTGATATCAATGCGGAATTTGAAGTGAATGTCTTTTCAAAAATTCCTGATCGCATTGAAAAATACTATATTGATGAGGGAGATTATATCAGGCAAGGGGAAGCGATCGCCCATATTATTGCCACGACCATTGAGCAGGCGGTTCGCCAGGCGGAAGCCGGTGTGATAGCGGCAAAAGCGCAGGAAGCGAATCTGCGTGTCGAATATGAAAGAGCCCAGCGATTAAACCGTGAAAATGTCATGAGTCAGCAGCAGTACGATCTGATCAAAACTCAGTATGAGGCAACAAAAGCGCAGCTGGAGCAGGCGGAAGCCGCATTGGCAAGCACCAAAAGTCAGCTCAAAGACGCAACCGTCACTGCACCTATTTCCGGTATCATCGGCAAGAAATATTTCGAGAATGGGGATATGGCGAATATGGCAGTACCCCTGGTGAAAATCGTTCAGATGGAGCGTTTGAAGATAATGTTTAATGCCATCGAGGAAGATCTGGGTAAATTGGCGAATGGTCAACAGGCAATCGTCAAGGTGCGAAGTTATCCGGAACGAAAATTTATTGGTAAAGTGCAAAAGATCAGTCCCATACTTGATCCCATTACCCGAATGGCTGAGATTGAAGTACTGCTGGATAATCGGGAACATTTATTAAAACCGGGTATGTATGCAGAGGTAGAAGTTATTACCGGTGTATTAGAAAGGGTTATCGTTGTTCCCCGCTTTGCAACGATTGAGAGTACGACCTTAGAAAGCGTCAATGGTCAGGATGTCGTGGTAAAAAATTATTATGTTTTTATTGTTGATGGTGGTGTTGCCAGACAGCAAAAGTTAGAGGTTTTATATATCAATCATATAAATCTTGCTGTAAAATCCGGTATTGTTGTTGGGGATACGTTGGTTATTGCCGGTCAGAATAATTTACGGGATGGTATTGCTGTTTCCGTTGCTGAAGAAAGAGGTGATGTTCTATGACAGTTACACAAACTGCTATTAAAAGAGGCGTAACGTTTGCCATGATCTATTTAATAGCCGTCGGTTTTGGCTTCTTTTCCTTATCAAGACTTAATCTGGATCTCTATCCTAAATTAGAATTTCCTATCCTGGCCATCATTACGCAGTATTCCGGTGTGGGACCTTTTGATATCGAAACCGTTCTTTCCCGACCGATAGAGGAAACCGTTGCCTCCGTAGAGAATGTAAAAAAGGTCACTTCGACGTCGACACAAGGTCTTTCCCTGGTGATGCTTGAGTTTGACTGGGGTACGGATATGAATCAGGCGGAAATTGATGTGCGCAACAACCTTGAGTATATCAGGGATGTATTGCCGAGTGATATCAGTCAGCCGATGGTGTTTGCTTTTGATCCTTCGACACAACCCATTCTATATATGGCCGTGGCATCTGATATTCATGGTCAGGCCGAATTGCGGAGAATTTCTGAGGAAGATATTGAACCACGTATAGAACGTATTCCGGGCGTGGCATCGGCATTTACAATGGGCGGCATGCGTCGCGAGATAAAGGTTCTGGCGGATCCCGCCCGTTTGCGCGCCCACAATATTTCTATTCAGCAGTTGACGATGGCCTTACAATCAAACAATTTGCAGCTTCCCGCCGGCTGGATTGATAATGCCCGCCAGGAATTCACTCTCCAAACGGCGGGTGAATATTTGGATGTTGGACAGATTGAAAATACCAGTGTTACCGCGATCAACGGTTCAAACATCCGTATCAAAGATGTGGCAGAGGTGGTCGATGGTTTCGTGGAGCAGCGTCAAAAAGTATGGAATAATGATGAGCCTGCTGTAATGTTAATGGTGCAAAAGCAATCCGATGCAAATACCGTGATCGTCGCCCGTAATGTACTTAAAAATATAGAGAAAATTGAGGCGGAATTGCCCAGAGGTGTCCATTTAGAAACGATTATCGATCTGTCCACTTTTATTACACGTTCCATGTCTAATCTGGGCAATACAGCGATTCAGGCTATCTTTTTGACCTTCCTTGTCCTGATTTTCTTTTTGCGTAATTTGCGCAGTTCGCTAATTGTGGCTGTCTCAATTCCGGTGTCCATGGTGGTGACCTTTGCGGTGATGGATCAGGCCGGCTTAACATTGAATGTAATCTCAATGGCCGGATTAGCCCTGGCCGTGGGTTTATTGGTTGATAATTCGATTGTGGTGCTGGAAAGTATTTTTCGGCACCGTGAAGAAGGGGAAGGATTACGGGAATCCGCGGACGCGGGTACCGGTAAGGTGGCTATGGCCATTACCGCTTCAACCCTGACGACGCTGGCGGTATTTACACCGGTACTTTTTGTCCCCGGTATCGCCGGTGAATTGTTTAAGGATATGGTACTTACAATTGTTATATCTTTAACGGTTTCGTTACTGGTTGCTTTAACCCTGGTACCATTGCTGGCCTCGCGGTTTCTGCGGATTAAAATAAGAAAGACAGAAAACAATCAGTTGATTCCTGCAGAAACGGTTCGCAAAAAATATTCACTTAGCCAGTTAGGTGATCGCATCGGAATCTGGATGACCAACCTGCAAGAATTTTATACGGCATCACTCGACTGGGCTCTAAAGCATCGGAAAACCGTGATCTTCTCTTCACTGGGCCTGTTTATTTTATCCATCATCGTAGTCGCTAATCTTGGAGGAGAATTTATTCCGAAGAATGATATGGGTTTTATTGCAATTGCGGTTGACCGTTCTTCCGGTACCAGTCTGGAATCTATGGAAAAAAGCATGCATCAACTTAATCTAATTATTCATCAAAATACGCCGGAGGTGGAAAATGTGTACACAAATTTTGGGCAGGGTGAAGGTATTATGGCCATGTTCTCAACACGAAATTCCAGTGAAGGGGATGTTACGATCCGTTTGAAAAATTTAAGCGAACGTGAGAGAAGCGTATTTACCATTCAGGACGACCTGCGGGACCGGTTTAAAAATTTACCTGATGTGGATGCACGCTTTGAAGACCGTGGAAATACGGCAATGATGGGTGCTGGGGCTGATATAATGGTGGAAATATTTGGATATGATTTACAGGTTGCGGAAGGGTTGGCTCATCAGATCGAACAAAAAATTAAGGATATTGATGGAGTCGTCAGTCAAAAAAACAGTGTCAAAGAGTCTGCCCCGGAGTTAATGATCAATCTCGATCGCCAGCGTATTGCCGATCTGGGACTGAGTACGGCATATATTGGGCAGATTATCAGCACCAGTATCCTGGGTACCGTCGGCACCCAGTTCCGCACCGGTGGTGATGAATATGATATTCGTGTACAGTTAAAAAAAGAATCACGATCCAGCAAGACAGATATTGAGAATCTTCTGATTATGACTCCGAGAGGAATGCAGATTCCACTGCGCGCCGTGGCCAGCGTCGACTATACAAAAGCACCCAAAGAAATTATACGGGAAGATCAGGAACGGCTGGTGACACTTTCCATAAACATCTCCGGTCGTGATTTGAGCAGTGTCACAGCAGATGTGGAGAAAAAAATCAGAGAGGTGGCGCGGCCTAATGACTTTCGTATTGAGATCGGAGGGCTGGCTGAGGAGCAACAGAAATCGTTTGCTGATCTCGCTCTGGCCATGCTGGTCGCTATTTTGCTGACCTATATGGTGATGGCTTCTCAGTTTGAATCTTTGCTGGATCCGTTTATCATTATCTTTACGATCCCGCTCTCTTTTATCGGTGTGGCCTTTGCTCTGGTGATCACCGGGACCCATGTAAGTGTTATGGCTTTGATAGGTATCATTATGCTGGTTGGGATCGTCGTAAATAATGGCATTGTCCTCGTGGACTATATCAATCAGTTACGTGAGCGTGGGCTTTCACTTAATGAAGCAATAATCCAGGGCGGACAGGTTCGTATGCGTCCGGTTTTAATGACTGCACTGACCACTATTCTGGCCATGCTGCCGTTGGCATTAGGATTGGGAGAGAGTGGAGAAAGTTGGGCACCAATGGCACGATCGGTCATGGGTGGTCTTACCGTTGCAACAGCCCTTACGCTCGTGGTCGTACCGGTTATTTATGCCGTGGTCGAAACCAGATCGGCCAAGATCACAGACAAACGGTCAGCAAAATTAAAAGCCAAATATGGGGACGAACTAGCTCTCTGAGTAAGGCCATGTAATTAATTTTAGAGAATTAACTTATTTAAGAGCATTATTCAGGCGAATACAATTTTCTATAATCTGTATTCTGGCTTCCTGTAATACGGAGGTTACCATTGTATATTGGGTTACGCCGTCCGTATTAAGCGGAATTCTTCGTTCAATGCCAGATAATATTTTCTCAATAGATATGGGAACTTCCTTCAATACTTTTTCTGCCTCCTGTAATTCAGGACCGTCAAATTCTGATTCTTTGGCTTTTTTTATGCTCTCCCGCAACAGGTATAAAATCTCATAGTCCTCAACACCTTCGCGGGAGATCTCCCAGCGTTTGCTGGTCACATTTGCCGCCGGCGACTTATAAACGGTGGCCCAATAATCGCCGATATCATTGGGTCCTTTCCAATCGTAATCACCATATACATAAGTCCACCAGCCGGTACCGGTTAATCCCTGATTCCAGGTATACCAGAATCGCCGGCGGTATATTCCAAGAGGAGATAAGGTTTTTGCCTTACCGGCAGCATCATAGAACCAAACTTCTTTGCCATGTTTTTTTGCGAAAGGTAAAATCTTATCACCAAATCGTTCCAATAATTCCGAAGAAGGACACCAGATGTCGATCAGACCTTTAAACATTTCTAATGTTTTTTCATTGGTACCACTGGTCGGATCTGTAAAAATCTGTATTTTAGGATCCGCTTCCCGTATCAGTTTTGCTATTTTTACCAAATTCACAGTAATCTCAGCATAAGGTGTCGATGGTTCGTCATAAGGATATAAAGCCCAATCTTTGTAATCTACTCCCAGTCCTTTCATATGCGAGGTCCATTGGCGCAGATACTGAATAAAAGCCTGTTGCCATGGTTCTGATAAAAAAGGTTGTCCGTTTAAGTGACCTTGTGGTGAGAGGAATAATAGAAAATTATCCCGGAACAATCTTTTTACGGAAGCGTCATGTTTGGAAAAATCAATGGTTCCCTCGATGACACCATCTGGGTTACATGTTGCCCGGGGTGGAATTCCAAAATGAACCGTTACACCATGATTATTTAAATCATTTAATTCGTATTCCGGTCTATCTTCCGAATAAGCCCATACGGAGAATCGCAATGGTCTTGGCCTCGGCAATGCTAAATTATAGACTGTAATCCTCATAGGGACAGTAACTTCTGTAGGTACAATCTCGAGATTCTTCATTTTAATTTCTATATCATATTCGCCCTCCGGTAAATCCTTTGCATTAATAGTGATCCAAAGTTGTTGACTTTCCAGAGGTGCGAGGGAAATGAGATTTGCTTCGTCTAATTCAGGCAGCGCATCAAAAATCTTTTCACTCGCTACGGTGGGAACCTCAACCGCTCTTCTAAATTTTATATGTTTCTCAAATGAAAATTTTGTTTCCTTCTTTAATTCACCGGGAAATACTCTGACTTCCTGTGTTTTCGACGAAAAATTTGTCAGATTCAAAGCTAATGATTCATATTCACCCCCACATAGCTTAACATCTAGCAGATCAATGCTATCCTTAGGCGTTGGTATAGTCTCTATAGAATTAAAAAAGGCCCAGGGACAAAATTCCCAGGCAATAAACGATCCGCTGGGAGCCAGTGCATGGCCCGCTTTGACCATCGCTAGAAGTCTCCTGGTCGAATGGATCACTTGAGGCAGGTAGGCGGAGATTTGACTTTCATCCTCGTTTTCCAGAGCGATTAGCTGACCCTTTAAACTTATTACTTCCCTTTGTATTTCCGCTGCTCTCAGAGGATTTGTATGTTTCCATAATTTTAAGAGTGCGGTAATTTCCCTGAACATGGATTGCAGATATTTTTTATCACCGGCTATTCCTTCGTAGGAGATATTCTGATGGTTAGAAGCTAATATGATTCGAGCATCAGCATCAATTAATTCCTGTCTTATTTCATAATTGCCCGGTGTTTTAATAAATAGTGGTAGGGATTTGCGTTCAGTATCTGAATGAATATGATTAGCAAAATGCTGAGAGGATCCATCCGGAAAATGAAGATGAGATAATAGTACCAATCTTTTACTTGCTGGATTTTTTATGTCAAACCGCCAGGTGTTTTTTCCAGTCAAAATTTGCAGGTTCTCCTCACGGAGAGTGAATTCGGAGGTAATTTTTTTTATTTTATCCGGAAAATTATATAGTGTGAAAGATCTTTCCGGATGATGAAATCCGGCATGTGATCGGCTTCCGGTAAATACCGTCCAGTTATTGTGGTTTTTTTGAAAGGATACATTCCATTGAAGACAGGCGATTTTATGGCTGCCAAATGCGCCATAACCGGCGACGATGGTTTCTAAATTACCATCGTTATTAAAATCACCGGCCAGGGCTGGTGAATTACAGGCAGCGGATAGTTTTTTCTCCACCATAATTGTTCCATCGGTGTCCATCGCCTGAATGGAATTAAACAAAAATAATATTTCCAGATCGGAATCGTTATCAAGATTCACAATAACAGGTGTATAGCTCATGCTTCCTTTTAAGAATTCTTGTTTCCAGACAAATCCGGATTCATCAAAACAACGGGCTGTTCCCCCTTTATTACCAAAGATAATCTCATCTTTGCCATCCCCATCAATATCGGTTGCTGCAATCGCACTATTGACATGCAATAAGGTGTTTTCTTTAAGATTGATGCTTGCTTTTTCCAGGTCTATTTGATAGAAATGATGCAATCCGCCGCCGATATACAGCTCCGGGCGTTTGTCACCGTTAACATCTGCAAGAATGGGTGTACTGTTGGGAAAGAGATCGTCCTTCTGATAGATGTCCCATAACCATTCCCCCCTGGCCGACAACGCATAAATATGCCCATCATGTGAAGTAATGATAATTTCTTTCCCGGGCATCTGATAAATATCTGCGCAGAGCGTGGGTCCCATTTGAGATCCATCACCACGAAAACTCCAGATTAAAGTTCCTTTATTATCGAAGCATGAAAGATAACCTCCGACATCGCCCACCAGAATTTCTGGTTGACCGTCATAGTCGAGATCGGAGATCGCCGGACAGGACTCAGCGATTACAAAGGCGGGGGTTTGCGCAGACCAGATGAGATTTCCGTTTGTATTGACTACAATGATCTCTCCGGACCCGCCGCAGGCAACGATATCTTCAAGGTTATCTCCATCCACATCGCCCACTGCCGGGTAGGACGTTACCTGTCCCAATAAACCATATTCCCAGAGACGTTCTCCCTCCGGATTGAAACACACCAGACCATTTCCGACTTCAGAAACGACGATACCGATGGTTTTTCCTGATTTGGTATCGCGTATTTCATTGGGACCTGAGAAACCTAGGTCACTTTTCACTTCCCATAGAATTTCAAAATCGAGCGTGCCGGAAACCGATGGCATACATAATAGTAACCAGCTAAACAAAATCCGGATAACTGAATTCATGTCTCATATCCTTAATTTATAGTATTAAATTGTGGATTATATTTTCACCTAATCAATTGTGAAACGTCAAACGTCAAACGTTAAAAACAAACTAAAAACAAACACTAAAAACAATCACTATAATATACCCTAAAACACACAATAATCAGGGTAATTTTCAAAAAACTTAACAGAAAGTTAACAAAAATTTGTCAAATAGAGGGGCTAAAATCAAAAAACTTTTGATATAGTCAAAAATAAAATTATGATCGAATTACAATATTTCGAAGGATGGATTCTAAAAGATTCTGGAAAATTTTAAGTGGTAATTCGATGCCCTTTGATTTACCAACTTTGAAACGAATACGACAATATCTTGAAAAATCACTATAAAAGAATTATAGGGATGAGAATTTATAAACCAATAAAACAGGGGTACATAAAATACCCCTGTTATTAATAAAACTTTTTCAACAATTAGAATTAACGAAGGAGAGTCACCT
>CAZBBC010000044.1:0-246 GCA_964489835.1 uncultured Calditrichota bacterium | reverse complement strand
CCTTTATCGATTGCTGAAATACTTCTCTTTTGCCTTCTAAAGATTCAGCATTTAAGCGAATAATATACACACCGCTTGGAACCCGAACGCCTGCCGTATTTATTCCATCCCAGGTTAAATTATACGTTCCTGGTGTTTGAGAGTCTAATATGTAGTTTTTTACTGTTTGGCCAAGAATATTGAATATTCTAACAGTTACATTTGAAATATTCGGAATACTATATTGTATAGTAGTTGTAGGATTAA
>CAZBBC010000043.1:0-29879 GCA_964489835.1 uncultured Calditrichota bacterium | reverse complement strand
TTTCAAGAGAAGGTCGAAGATGCGGCTTAGACGCAGGTTTGGGGATGAGTTTTTTAATCCTTAATTGAATAATTTTTTTTTAACCGGACACTCATTATATAATTTAAATCAATCAATGAGTATGCAACCTCTCACAGTCAAGGCAAACGCAAAAATCAACCTTTCTTTAGCAATAAAATTTCAAAGGAAAGACGGTTATCATGAACTTGAGCTTATTTTTCAGGAAATAGATTTTGCAGACCGGTTAATTCTGTCAAAAGCCACAGGGATCAATTTCACAACCGATTCGCAAGAACTATCCGGTGAAACCGATAATTTATGTGTGCAGGCGGGGCGTCTGTTGATGGAAAGCTGCAAAATTCCCGGGTTGAAAATCCATCTTGAAAAACAACTACCTATTGGTGCCGGTCTTGGAGGGGGAAGCAGTGATGCTGCTGCTGTATTAAAGGGTGGTTTGCATCTGTATAATATTAAAATAAGCGATGATGTATTGGCTGGATTGGCCGCGGAACTTGGTGCAGATGTCTCCTTTTTCCTTAAAGGCGGAGCGGCTTACGGCACAGGCAAAGGTGAAATTTTAGAACCAATTGAAATATGTGCGAATTATTATATTTTACTGGTTCTGCCGGAAATTAAAATTTCAACCGGTTGGGCCTATAAAAACTTGAATTTAGCCTTGACAAGGGAATATACCAATCATAAATTTAGAGGCTTTAGGTTTCAGATTTTGAGACTGACTGATTTTAAATCTGAATTCCATAATGATTTTGAAAAATCTATTTTCCAGGATTACCCGCAACTGGCAGAAATCAAAAAAGAATTGTACGCGCAAGGTGCGGTATTTGCCAGTTTAAGTGGCAGTGGATCTACACTATATGGGTTGTATCCTTCGACATCTGCGGTTAAAACGGCCTTTAGAACTATGAAGAACAGATATCGATGTCATATGACAAGGCCGGTGATTCATGTATAATGTATTATTGAATTTTAATATTGGATAAATCTTTGTACTGGGGCGTAGCCAAGTGGTAAGGCACCGGGTTTTGGTCCCGGCATTCGTAGGTTCGAATCCTGCCGCCCCAGCTTTTTTTATATTATCTATACATACCGCAGCCGTTGGCTGCAAATAAAGAAAAAAAGTAGTCCACGGATTATCCGCCTGTGGCGGATAATCCGTGGATAAAAGTTTTTTGGTAAAATAGTATATAGTCAGTGAGGAGTATAAAATGTCTGAGTCAGTATTACAAGCAACCATAAGAGAAGGCATTGGCAAGGCCAATGCACGACGTTTACGTCGGTCGGGGTATGTTCCCGGTACTTTGTATGGTGTTGAAAAAGAGTGCGTTGCTCTGTCTATTCATAAAAAAGAGCTGGAGAAGCTGCTATCGGAAACTCATTCTGTTATTAATGTGAAAATTGATGGCAGTGAGCATAAATCTGTTTTTAAGGAAATACAATTTCATCCGGTAAAAGGGGATGTCATACATGTTGATCTTCAGCGAATTAAAGCCGGACAGGAAATTAGTGTTTCTGTGCCGCTTAAGTTTGTCGGAGAAGCGCCGGGTGTTAAGATGGGTGGATTGTTTCAGACCATAAAATCCGATCTTGATATTTCGACTTTACCAAAATACCTTCCCAATGAAATTGAAATCGATATATCCTCATTGGAGATCGGTGATTCCATCCATGTGGATGACTTAAAGTTGGAGCATATAACCTTTGATCTGGATCCTGAGGAATTAATATGTTCGGTTATATTGCCGAAGAAGGTTGAGGAACCGGAAGAGGTTGAGGAAGCGTTTGAAGAAGCTGGAGAAGAAGCAGAGGAACCAGAAGTTATTTCTCAAAAAAGCAAAGAAGAAGACGAATCAGAAGCCAAAGAAGGATAGATTACGGTTGTGTTTGCGCTTATCGGCTTAGGTAATCCGGGAAAGCGCTACGAAAATACCCGGCATAATATCGGGTATTTAATCGTAGATCATTTTTCAAATGATGATAAAATCCCCTTAAAATCTGGTAAAGGGGATTATTATTATAAGGAAATGCTCTATAAGGATCAGGAATTTCTGATCTGCAAGCCAACCACTTATATGAACAGAAGTGGCCGGGCGGTTCGGCAGATTGTTGAACATTTTTCACTCTCTGTTGAGGATTTGCTAATAATTTGTGATGATTTTAACCTGCCATTCGGTACCATACGATTTCGAAAAAAGGGAAGTGATGGCGGGCATAACGGGTTGAAATCGGTAATATATCAATTGCAGACGGAGAATTTTGATCGCTTCCGCTTAGGCATTGGAACTGATTTTTCGGATGCGATAACATTTGTTCTTGAAAATTTTAGTAAAAAAGAGCGAACCCAACTCAACGATTTACTTCCGATCAGTACGGAAGCTCTTAAGTACTGGATTGAAAATGGAATCGAAAAGACTATGAATATATATAATCGACAATTTACCAATGAAAAAAGGTGATAGGGAGTAATAATGGACATGACTATTTTATTTGTACTGATTTCCGGTGTACTTGCGATATTGTACGCTTTCTGGAGATCTTCCTGGATTTCAAGACAGGATCCCGGTAATGAAAAGATGCAGGAAATTGGACTGGCGGTGAGAGAGGGTGCGATGGCATTTCTCTCCCGGGAGTACAAGGTTTTGGCGATTTTTGTGATTGCGGTTGCTATTCTGTTGTTTTTAGGAAATTATTCTCAGGGCACAGGACTGGTCGCAGTTTCATTTATTGTTGGCGCCTTTTGCAGCGCGCTGGCTGGTTTTTTTGGAATGCGTGTTGCAACTTTGGCAAATAACCGAACCACACAGGCTGCCAGAGAAAGTCTAAATGCGGCATTACATGTTGCCTTCAATGGCGGTTCCGTCATGGGTATGAGTGTTGTCGGACTTGGCGTGATCGGATTATCGATTTTATTCTGGCTATACGGTGGGATGGAAGATGGTGTAGATCTGGTGATGGTAATGAATTTGCTTTCCGGTTTTGCCATGGGCGCTTCCTCCATTGCTCTTTTTGCCAGAGTTGGTGGTGGTATTTACACAAAAGCGGCAGATGTTGGAGCTGATCTGGTGGGCAAAGTTGAGGCAGGTATCCCGGAAGACGATCCAAGAAATCCGGCGACGATTGCCGATAATGTAGGGGATAATGTTGGGGATGTTGCCGGTATGGGGGCAGATTTATTCGAATCCTATGTGGGTTCGATTATCGGTGCCATGGTTTTAGCGGCCGCCGCAGGTATTGGTGGCCTGGTTCTGTTACCTCTGATCCTGGCTGGCGCCGGCATCCTGGTTTCGATCGCTGGAACATTTTTTGTGCGAACAAAAGAAGGGGGCAATCCACAAACTGCGCTAAATATTGGCGTGTTCGGATCGGGCGGTCTGATGCTTATCATCAGTTATTTTGTCATTGATCGTTTTGTACCCGGAACGGTGATATTGTCAGGAAAAATGGTGAACGCAAATGACATTTTCTTTGCCACGATTACCGGACTGATAGCCGGGATTATTGTTGGTTTATTAACCGAATATTTTACTTCGGAAGCACGACATCCGGCACGGGTAATTTCTAAAGCCAGTGAAACAGGTGCTGCTACTAATATTATTGCCGGTATTGCCAATGGCATGTATTCTACTGCATTTCCTGTGCTGACCATTGCATTGGCTATTATTGTTGCCTACTATTTTTCAGGATTATACGGAATCGCCATCGCAGCACTGGGGATGTTGTCTACCACCGGTATTCAGTTGGCGGTCGATGCCTATGGTCCTATTGCTGATAATGCCGGAGGTTGTGCAGAAATGGCTGAATTGCCGCCGGAAGTACGTGAACGCACAGATAAACTTGATGCGGTTGGAAATACAACCGCAGCCATTGGAAAAGGTTTTGCCATCGGTTCTGCTGCTTTAACCGCGTTGGCATTGTTTTCTGCCTTTCGCCGGACGGTCGCCATGTCGCTAGGAATAGACCAGCTCACGCTTGATATTAACAATCCTTGGGTAATGGCAGGATTGCTAATTGGTGGTGCAATACCTTTTCTATTTTCCTCATTCGCCATGAGAGCGGTCGGTGAAGCGGCTTTTGAAATGATCGAAGAAGTACGTCGCCAGTTCAGAGAAATTAAGGGATTACTTGAGGGTACGGCGAAGGCTGATTATGCCCGCTGCGTCGATATTGCCACTGCCGCAGCGATAAAACGCATGATCGCACCCGGTCTTCTGGCAGTACTCACACCTGTATTCTTTGGACTGGTTCTGCAATATTTAGGGGTGGGACGTTTGATTGCAGCAGAAATGCTCGGAGGTGTTCTGGCTGGTGTTACAGTTTCCGGGGTGCTGCTGGCAATATTTATGGCTAATGCCGGAGGTTCGTGGGATAATGCCAAAAAATATATCGAGAGCGGTGCTCATGGAGGAAAAGGATCAGATGCACATAAGGCAGCGGTTGTTGGTGATACCGTGGGAGATCCGTTTAAAGATACAGCCGGTCCATCATTAAATATTTTAATTAAGTTAATGTCGGTGATTGCTTTAGTCATTGCACCACTTATCTAATAAATTGGCAGGCCAATGTATGAGATAAATAGCAAATGACAAAATCCAAGTCCCAAACAAATTTCAAATTCAAATAAAAGATTTGTAAATTGGGAATTGTAATTTATTTGTAATTTGATAATTGAAATTTGTGATTTTAAATAGTAATTAATATACCTTTAATAATAAGAAAGTGAAATCCTCTCCCGCACCATGATAAAAAGAGTGCTGGAGCGACAGACCAAAGGAGAAAAATTAATATGCCCATGTATGAGACAATTTTTATTCTGGATAGTTTACTGGCCCCGGAAGAGATTGATAAGATTGTAGGCCGTTTAAAGGAGCTTATTGAGGCTAATGCCGGTAAAGTTGTTACCATCGATAAGTGGGGTAAAAGAAGACTTGCTTATGAAATCCATAAAAAACAGTATGGTTTCTATGTATCTATTGAATTTGAAGGGGAAGGACCAATACCCAATGTCCTGGAGCACGAGTATAATTTCAATGATAAGGTTCTAAGATATTTGACCTATCGGTATACGAAAAATAAACTTAAAGCACGTGCTGTAGAAATTGAAACCGAGAAAAATAAACCTGGTGTTGCTGATCATACGGCAGATACTCCCGACACTAAATCTTCAGATATGGAAGCAGTTAGTGATGAAAAAACATTACCTGTAGACAAGGAGGTAGATAATGCGTAGATATCAACAACAAAAACCAAAAACGCAGGCTAATAATTTTAAAATACGCAAGAAACGTGTTTGCCGGCATTGTACTGATAGACAAACCTGCCGGGATCTTTATATTGATTTTAAGGATACAAAAAAACTCAGCCGGTTTCTCTCAGAACAAGGCAAGATGATCCCAAAAAGGACTTCCGGTAATTGTGCCAGAAGTCAAAGGCAACTATCAATCGCAATTAAAAGAGCAAGGCATCTGGCACTTCTGCCATATGTTGCTGATATTCCCCGGTAAGCGGAAGGAAAGGTAATGTTTTATGAAATTATTATTACGTCAAGATTATAAGCCATTGGGTGAGGCGGGAGAAATCGTTAATGTGAAACCAGGTTATGCCCGCAATTTTTTAATTCCTAATGGGCTGGCAATGCTGGCTTCTGACAAGAATTTGAAACGGTACGAGAATGAGAAAAAGCAAATGTTCTGGCAGCAGGAGAAAGAAAAGCGTCAATCAGAGGAACTGGCCAAAACTCTCGAGAATGTTTCCTGTACAATTACGGTGCAGGTTGGCGAGGAAGACAAAATGTTCGGATCTGTCACTTCACAAAATATTGCGGAAGCCTTGGAGGCACAGGGCTATTCTGTTGATAAACGAAAAATTATCCTGGAAGAACCAATTAAATCTCTGGGGATTTATTCCGTGCCTATAAAACTTTATACCGATGTCGAGGCTAAAGTTAAAGTCTGGGTAGTCAAAGAATAAACGGAAATGATTCTAAGGCGGTTTGAGAACCGCCTTTTTTTTTGGTAGACCAATAATATTTAATTCTTTTCGGGATTAATGAAATTAATGCAATATGCAGATGTTGTTTTCAATCTAAAGATTGAAAAATCGTTCACCTATCATATCCCACCTGAGTTTTCCTCCGGAATTGTAGTCGGACAGCGTGTATTGGCACCTTTTGGAAACAAAGAATTAACGGGGATTGTTGTTAATTTAAACCGTTCGGCCACAGGAATAAAATGCAAAGATATTATAGATCTTTTGGATGAAAAACCTCTGATATCTGAACAAATGCTCCGTTTAACCAGCTGGATCTCAGAATACTATATGGCCGATTGGGGGCAAGCACTTCAGCTGGCCTTGCCAAAAGGACTGGAAAAGAAGTCAAACGTCGTGATTGAACCGGATAATACCGCGGATATCGATGCGGCAAATCTATCCGAGAATCAAAAATATTTATTAGACCTTATCATATGGGAACCCGGGAAAACTTCTTCTTATTATAAAAAAAAATATGGGACAGGCTCATTCGATTATAATCTCCGGCAATTAAAAAATAAGCGTATGATCAATCTTCAAAAGCAGATCACCGCGGAACGGGTTCGAAAAAAAAATAGAAAATATATTACGCTGTCCACAGGTCTTATCCATAAAATATCTGTTTTAAAAAAATCTGGCGATCTGCTTCCTCTCCTGCTACCTTTGGAAGGCCAAACGCTTTCCTATGACGATTTTAAATCCCACACACATCTCGCACCGGGCAGAATAAAAACCATGCAAAGGCATGGTATTTTGGAAATGAAAGAGACGGAGGTTTTTCGCAAGTATGATCATATATATCGGGAAGATATAAAAGAGGTTGTACTGAATCAGGATCAGCAGTATGTTCTGGGAGAGATCAACCGGGCCATTCAAACCGCAGATTTTAAAGTATTTCTCTTACATGGTGTAACCGGTAGTGGTAAAACACAGGTATATTTAGAGGCGATTCAGAGTGTCATTGCCAGGGATAAATCAGCGATAATTTTGATTCCGGAGATCAGCCTCACGCCTCAGACAGTTGGCAGATTTGAAAGCTTTTTTCCCGGAATGATATCTGTCTTTCATAGTAAAATGAGCCTGGGAGAAAGATATGATACATGGAGAGATATTGATTCTAGGGAAATAAATATTGTTATCGGTCCCCGGTCGGCTTTATTTCTTCCCATAAAAAATCTCGGGATTATTGTTGTGGATGAAGAACATGATGGATCATATAAGCAGGAAGAACAGGCACCCAGGTATCATGCAAGGGATACTGCCATATATTATGCAAAAATGAATCAAGCCGTGGTGGTTTTAGGATCGGCCACACCCAGCATGGAATCTTTTAACAATGTCCAGCGTAGAAAATATCACCTGTTAAAATTGACACGACGTATTGAAGATTTAGCCATGCCAAAAATTCACATTTGTGAGGACAGAGGGGGTGCCCGGAAATCAAAAGATTTTAAAATTTTTTCTCCTTTGTTAACAAAAAAAATACAAGACTGTCTGGAAAGAAAAGAACAAATCATTTTGCTTCAGAATCGGCGGGGTTTTTCTTCTCTTCTCCAGTGCAGTAGTTGTGGTTATACCGTTAAATGTCATAACTGTGATATTTATCTAACCTATCACAAATCATCGAACAGTTTACGATGTCATTATTGTGGTTATTCGATAGAGGCAACCCCAACATGTCCGAAATGTTCCGGATCTCAGATAAAATACATTGGTGCCGGCACGCAGCAAATCGAGAAGGAAATTTACCGGTTATTTCCCGATGCTCGTGTCCTTCGCATGGATGTAGACACGACGGCAGGAAAAGGGGCGCACTATCAAATTTTACAACGATTCCGGGATGGTAAGGCGGACATATTATTAGGTACACAGATGATTTCTAAAGGACTCGATTTTGATAATGTATCACTGGTTGGGGTCATTTCTGCTGATATCGGACTTACCCTACCGGATTTCAGATCTGCTGAACGTGTATTTCAGTTATTGACACAAGTGGCCGGTAGATGCGGGCGAAAGAGAAAACAAGGAGAAGTCGTCATCCAGACAGGAATGAAGGATCATTATACATTACAATATGCCCGTTATCATGATTTTTATGGTTTTTATTTAAAGGAAGATTCATTTCGTAAAAACTCGGGTTATCCTCCTTATACGCGTTTGATCAAGATAGGTATTAGTGCCTCAGATCATAAGAATGCCAGTCGAAAAGCTCGGGAAATGGTTATATTACTGCGAAGATACCGACAAGATTTCTTTGATATTATCGGTCCGGCTCCTTCACCGGTTAGCAAAATCATGAATAAATATCGTTGGCAAATCTTAATTAAAATAAATCTAAAGAAGGATCCTTCGGGAAAACGCACGCGTAACCATTTACGAAAGAGTCTGAATCAGCAAATTTCCATTCATAATCAGACCCAAAAAATATTTATTGATGTCGATCCCGTAGATATGATGTGAATAGAAAAACTTGCAAAAAAATCACGCATTTGCTTAAATTAGCTTACAACTAACCCATCGATAAATATGAGTAAACATTTCGATTCTAAAAAAGAAACACTTTCCATTATTAACAAATCATACAATCAGAAATCTGATCTGTCCTCCAGAGAAGAAAATGCTAAATCGATCGAAAAAAGATATGAGGTTCTTGCAAATCGCACAAAAGCATTGGAAAAAGTTTATCAGTTTCATAAAGGAATCATACAGAGCATTTCTAATGGTTTGATAACGATAGATTTTAGTGGCGTAATTACATTTATTAATACAGCTGCTTTAAAACTTTTAGACTATGAATATAAGGAATTAGTCGGAAAATACATCCGCGATCTATTTGTAGATGAATTGGAAGCGGAGAGTGTTTTATCTGAGTTGTTAGGTAAAAAAAGAATGTTCGAAAGCAGAGAAACGAGTTTGATGGGTCGGAAACAGAATCCTATTCCCATCGGATTTACAACCACGTTATTACAAGCAACAGAGCCCTCTTATGAAGGTGTTATTATTAGTTTCCGCGATCTTACTAATCTTCATCATTTCCGTGTCCAGATGGAGCGAATTGACCGTTTGTCGACATTGGGAGAAGTTTCCGCGGGTATCGCTCATGAAATTAGAAATCCTCTTGCCGGGATCAAAGCTTCTGCGCAGGTTCTTGAAGAAAGCTTTAGTCCCGGAGATCATCGGTCGGAGCTGGTCACTCGTATCGTAAAGGAAATAGACCGGTCTAATGAATTACTTAAGAAATTCTTTAATTTCGCCAAACCTGGAAAACCAAAACAGGATTTTGTCTCTCTTGATGCTCTTATCGAGGGGATTTATCTTCTTCTTTCATCGAAAATGAGAAAAAAAGAAATCAAATTTATTAAAAATTATGAATCCGATATCCCCGATGTCTATATCGATGAGAATCAAATGGAGCAGGTATTGATTAATTTATTACTGAACTCCTTAGAAGCGATGAAAAAAGGAGGCTCCATAACCGTAAATCTTAAAACAACCGTCCATTCGGAATTCAATACTGCAAGTACGGGTGAGAAAATGGTTGTTTTGGATCTGATTGATACAGGGTGTGGCATTGAAAATGAAAACCTGGAGAAAATATTTAATCCGTTTTTTACTACGAAAAGTGATGGTGTTGGTTTGGGATTATCTATTTCTTCCCGGTTGATTGAGGAGAATGGGGGAAAAATTACCGTCGAAAGCGAAGTGGAAAAAGGTACACATTTTAGTATCCATTTACCAACAAGATAATAAAATAAAAATAAAATTTCGAAAAAAAATATTTGAAACTTTTAAATATTAAAATATAACTGGGAACTAAATAATTCCCAGTTACCAATTCCGACTCAATAGTGAGAGAGGGACTCTCAAATAATTAATTAAAGAAACTAAAAACTTTAATATTAACCAGTGGGTTTTGTTTAATGAACGGTATTAAAAAGATGCTAATTGTTGATGATGAGGAAACATTGACTTACAGTCTTTATCAGAGTTTCATTCTTTCTCAAAATAATTATGAGGTAGTCACCGCCGCATCCGGTGAGGAGGCGGCAGAGAGACTGGCCGATACCGAATTTGATCTTGTTATTACTGACATTAAAATGCCGGGTATGGATGGTCTGGAACTTCTCTCACAGATAAAAAAGAAATATCCCCGGACAGAGGTCATCGTAATGACGGCTTATGGATCTCTGGAGAAAAAAGAGGAAGCACTTGAGAAGGGTGCTCATTTTTATATTGAAAAGCCGTTCGAAATAAAAGAAATAAAACAACTGGTAATGGAGCTGCTTCAGTAATCATGGCTTTAGTAGGAAATCTTAGGGATTTAAAACTACCAAATCTGATTCAATTAAACTGCATGGAGCGGAATACGGCCAAATTAACGATTGAACATGCCGGTAAATATGGAATTGTTTATTTCCATGATGGTCAGATCGTTCATGCAGAATATGATCCGGATATAGGAGAGAAAGCACTATACCGACTGTTGGTTTTATCTGAAGGGAATTTTAAGGTTGAGAATGGTGTCCGTCCTCCTTTGATCACAATTACTACCCACTGGAATAATCTGCTTTTGGAGGGATTACACCAATTAGATACCAGACAATCGTCTAGTGAAGGGAAAGATATTCGTTTGTTAGAAATGTTAATGAATGTAAAAGGAGTTAAAAAGGCAGGAATTATCAATCGAGAAGGAAAGGTCGTCCGCAGTGATTTCCATCCTGAAAAAGAAATAGCATTACAAGCACTTTCCTACTTTGAGGTTGGGAAAATCAGTCAATTATTAAAAAAAGAAGAACCCAAGTACATAAGCATGGTTGTAAAATCTCACCGGATCATCCTGACGGCATATAATCAAAATATCATTTTTATTGAAGTTGAGGCAAAATACCAGTTAGAAACTGTATTGCCATTCATTGAACGGGTATTAAACTGATATAATCATTAACTTGAATTTATACTTTTTCAGCAAAAACTTTTTTAATTAGTAAAATTTTATTGTCATTCAGTAGGAATTTTCCAACGCCGAGGTTAAATCCGACAAGAAGGAAGATCCTTATCAGGATGACACAGTAGAAAATGAAATCTGTTTGCAGCATTGGGCTGTGTTATGAATATGTCCTGTTTGGAGATTTTTTATACAGGTGCTGGTGTCTACACATTTTATTGAATATAACCGAATAGTGATTGAGAAAGAGGTCAAATGATGAACCGCTGGTTGCGAGAAATAACAGATATTGCCGGTGTGGAAGGCGTTGTTCTCGTTTCTGAGGGTGGTCAGATTATAGAAAAGATCGGCATAGAACTTGATAAAGCAACATTGTCCCATATTTCCACACATGTCCTGCGGATAATATCTTCTTTCAATATTGTTGAGCAAGAGGTAAAAGAAATCGAACTTATTTGGTCTGATTACCAACTATTGGCTATGAGCGCAGGCACCATTGTGCTTATAATATTTTGTGGATCAATAAAAGCTTTATCTTTGCTTCGTATAACCATTAATGTCGTGGTGGCTCATTTACTTGAAGATAAAAAATCAGTAAAGCAAATAAAAAAATTCTCATCAGAGAAGGGATCTGTACTAAAAAAAGCGGATCTTGACCAAATAGAAATAAATTTAATTTCAAAATTGCAATAAAGGGGATAAACAATTATATTTTTAGAACTTTGTTTTATTTTTTATAAGTACTGAATGAATGACAACTGAAGAGAAGGAGAATATTCGGCGGGTGTTTCCGAATTATAAAGTTCTAGTCAAAATTAATCCTGATAACCCCCCGACAGCATCAAATCTTACATTAACAGAGTGGAAAGTTATTATGCAGGTGGATGGGAAAAAAAACCTGCAAAATATCATTGATGAACTGTCTATTGGTGAAGAAGAAAGTTTAGCAATATTACATGAACTCTATAAAAAAAATTTAATTGAGATAGTTGTTCAAGATGATGTTCAAGAACAATTAGCCGGCGAAGAATTTTTTCAAAATTTAGAAAACATTTTAGTTAAGATTATAGGTCCAGTAGCCGTATATATTATAAATGATGTTCTCTGGGAATTAAATGAAACCAGGGAAAAGTTTGTTGTAGAAAAAATACCGTCACTGACTGAATCCATAAGCCGGGAAATTTTAGACGAGATAAAAAGAGTTCAATTTCAGAAAGATATGCTTAAACTAATCAAGAGTTATGAAATTTCTTAGCCTACGGTGGAAAATCAGCGGGATACTTGTTTTAAGTAATGTATTTCTGGGCGTAATAATTATTTTTATTATAAACCAAACAGTTACAGATGCTCTTGAGAATGAGTTGATCGAGCGTGGCAATACAATTGCGATCAATCTGTCTAACTATACGGGTGAATTAATTTTGGAAGAGGATGAAATTGGACTTACGAAGATCATTACAAGTCTGCTTTCATTTGAAACCACGAAGTATATAATAATACATGGAAACGATGGAACTATCATTAGTGAAACATTTAATGGTAATGTTCCACCAGAATTAATGCAACGAGAACTCCGGGAAGACATAATGGAATATTCCCCGGAGTTAATTACTATTAATAATCTGGAAGAAGAATGTTATGATATCGTTGTTCCCGTTGAAGAAGGAAGTCTGGGGTATATCCGTGTTGGTATGCGAAGGAGTTATATTGAAGAAAAAGTACGGGAAACAAATAATTATATATATTTAAGTGTATTAATTGTTACTTTGTTAGGAATAATTATCGTATATTTTCTCGCAAACAGAATAATTAATCCTATCTTAAAACTTGCGATGCGGGCGAATGAGATTAGCACCGGAAAATTGGAAGATAAAATAACCATCAAAACGAATGATGAGATAAATTATATGGCTGAAGCTGTTGAAAGATTAAGAGAAAGTTTGAATATTGCGCTAGCGAGATTAAATAAGGGTAAAACAATTCGATTATAAATAATTATGGGGATGCAGTATCATGGTACAGACTAAAAAACTCAAAGATGGCAGCCGGCAGATTATACTGAATGGTAACCAATATGAAGGGATTACAAAAGTTTTAGCTGAATTGGCAACTAAAACAAAAGCGTCTGCTATCTTATTCGCCGATATGAGCGGGCAGTTGATCAGTCAACGGGGAAATACGGAGAACATGAACACAACTGTCCTTTCAGCACTTGCCGCCAGTGATTTTGCCGCTACAGCAGAAATGGCTAAACTGATCGGAGAGCAAGCAAAGTTTAAACTGCTCTTCCATGAAGGAGAAAAACGAAATGTTTATCTCTCAAATGTCGGAGACTATTTTTTCCTCGTTGTTGTCTTTGATGTTAATGTTACTCTGGGCTTAATTCGAATTTATACAAAAAAGGCAATACAAAATCTGCAGGAAATTCTGGAACAGGAGCCCGTTGAAGGCGAGTCACAAAAAGATATCATTGATTCTGATTTTAGTTCCCTGCTGGGTGATGCTCTGGATGAAACATTTAAATAATAAATTGGATAAAATAAAGTGAATTTGTTGAGGGGATCTGATGTTTATTAACTGGGCGCTACAAGAAATCAACTTAAAAATCGTGTTTTATGGACCGGGTATGAGTGGCAAGACAACCAATCTTGAGTATATTCATTCAAAATTGGATCCTTCCCTTGCCGGTGAATTGGTCTCACTAAAAACAAAGGAAGACAGGACAATATTTTTTGATTTTATGCAAATTGAAGTCGGCAGAATAAAAGGCAAAAAACCGAAATTCAATCTTTATACCGTTCCTGGTCAGGTTTATTATGCCTCAAGTAGAAAAGTAATTCTCAACGGTGTCGATGGTCTGGTGTTTGTGGCTGATTCCCAACCTCATCGTATGGAAGCTAATATTGAGACTCTGCTGGACCTGGAAAACAATTTAAAACAGGACGGTCATTCACTGGAAAAATTTCCGTGGGTAATCCAATACAACAAACGTGATTTACCCGGGGTTGAATCAGTTGAAAATTTGGAAAAAAAATTGAATTTTTTTAACGTTCCAAATTATGAAGCTATTGCTGTCCGCGGTGAAGGTGTATTTAACACCCTGAAAGCAATTATCAATAATGTTGTCCAACATGTGCAAAATCAATTATGATGGATATTTTATTCGATAAACCTCCTCACTCCTGGTGCGGAGGTTTTTTTTATATCTAAATGATTCATAATTCTTCATTGACGTATCAATAAAATCCCGCTGCCTAATTTAACTACCCTGATCTATTCATACCGTAGCCTATTGCTGCAATCAAATCAAAGACAAAAGAAAAAAGACAAAAGAAAAAATAATTTATTAACCACGGATTATCCGTCGAAGCCGGATCCCGTCATAGCCACGTCTGCGCCACGTCTGCGCCACGTCTGCGCCGGGCAGGCCGGGCAGGCCGGGCAAACAGGCTTCCGTCTAAGGCCGGATCCCGTCATAGCCGGGCAAGCAAGTGATTGACTGACACGAATTAACACGGATTTTATTTAAAAATTATTTTTAATTTTTTTTAAAAAAGATTTTATAATTTAAAAGTGATAATATTGGTATAAATTATCCCGGCTAGTAAAATTTTTGCAAAAAAACAAAGTTTTTTGATACAATAGCAAGGCGCGGTAAACCGCAAGTTTCTAAAGTTTAAAGTGATCTAAAGCGCCTAAAATAACTTTGCGAAGATAACAAAGTTTTTGACTGTAATAACATAATAATTCAGGCTACTTATATTTGGGGCAATACTTCTTAAACACGTATGAAAAATCTATTTACTTTTACCAATAATAAATCTGTCTATAGCTGGACACTCTATGATTGGGCAAATTCTGCCTTTGCCACGACTGTCATTGCTGCTGTACTACCTGCCTACTATAGCAAAGTTGCAGCCGCATCCCTGCCGCCTAATATTGCCATTAGCTATTGGGCTTATGCCACCACCAGTGCCATGCTCCTTTTAGCATTTCTCTCTCCGGTATTGGGTGCAATTGCTGATTACAGGCGCTCAAAACTGAAATTTCTAGCCGGTTTTGCCATATTAGGAATAGCTGTTACGGCAATGATGTATTTTATAAAAGAGGGTGATTGGTTGTTGGCATTACTCTTCTACATCCTTAGCAGAATCGGCTGGTCCGGGGCCAACGTTTTTTATGATTCCCTTCTGCCACATATTGCCGGAGAAAATGAAATCGACCAGGTCTCAACACTTGGCTATGCCGCGGGTTACCTGGGCGGTGGTTTATTACTGGCCTTAAATTTAGGGATGATATTATCTCCACAGTTTTTTGGAATTCCCGATGCAGCCATGGGTACACGTCTGTCTTTGTTAAGCGTTGCCTGCTGGTGGGCACTATTTTCGATTCCCCTGTTCCGAAATATCCAGGAACCAATGACCGTTACCAAAAGCGCCAGAGATGTAAATACAATATCCACTGCCTTTAAACGTCTATCGCATACTTTTAAAGAAATAAAAAGATTCAAACAAGCTTTCCTTTTTCTGATTGCATTCTGGTTTTATAATGATGGTATCGGAACCATTATGATGATGGCTGTATTATTCGGTACTGAAATTGGCATTGGCCAGAGTCACCTCATAAGTGCTATTCTCGCTGTTCAACTGGTGGGTATTCCATTTACGATTCTGTTTGGTAAACTCGCGCTTAAGATTACTGTCAAACGGGCGATTTATCTCGGATTGATTGTCTACACCTTAATCTCAATTGGTGGATATTTTATGCAGACAGCCAGGCATTTCTGGATACTTGCCATCGCCGTAGGGATGGTCCAGGGCGGTACCCAGGCATTAAGCCGCTCGATGTTTGGTAAAATGACACCTAAAAAAAAATCAGCTGAATTTTTCGGTCTGTTTGATGTCAGCCAAAAATTCTCAGGTATACTCGGCCCGGCACTGTTTGGTGTTATCGCCCAGTTTACCGGTTCTAGCCGCTTGAGTATCGTTTCCTTGATTGTTTTCTTTGTTGGTGGAATGTTTATATTGGAGAAGGTACGGATGAGTGAAGGTATCGAGGCAGCAAGGATGGCCGATGTCAGTGAATAATTAGGAAATAGCCTTGTTAACTTATATAAAAACAGATAAATTAATGATCTTTATTTTTTTATTTGTTTGCAATCTCTCTGCGAATATTCCTTTTCAAAAAAACGCAGAACTCTTTAAATTTCACGCGGATTTGTCTGATAGTCTGATCGTAAATCAATTAGTATTTTTCGCAGGAGAGATTAAATTGAAATGCGAAAGTTTTTTTAACTATCGCCTTAAAGATACTATTGATATTTATCTGGCTTCTTCAGATGAGGAATACAGGAAATATAATCCGCCTGAAATTCCGGAATGGAGCGGTGGTGTTGCATTTATGCGAAGGCGAGCGATTATACTTAAACCGGGTGGGTATTACGATCCGTTGAAATACCGGGAGACGCTTTCCCATGAAATAGTGCATTTTTACATTGGGGAGATTGTAAAAAACAATGCCCTGCCCGTTTGGTTAAACGAGGGTACGGCAATGTATTTAAGCGGCAAAACAATTTCATGGCAGGAGAGTATTAACATTGGCAATGCCCTATCGGTTGGAAATTTGACAGACCTCACGGCTATCGATACCGTATTGAAATTTGCAAACGCTCAGGCAGAGCTGGCCTACATAGAATCATTTCTTGCCGTCCAGTTCATCGTTGGCAGGCATGGGGAGAAAACGATAGCGGATATCATCAGAGACTTCTCTCATGTCAATAATATTGACCAGGTGATGCAGAAACACCTCGGCTATGATTTCATCGAATTCGAGATTGATTGGTATGATTATCTGAAGCGTCACTATCGCTGGATGGCCTTCCTTCAGTTCGAGAATTTGTTCTGGATATTACTGGTAGTCATTATCATGTTTGTATTTATAATAAAAAAAATCCGAAACAGGAGAATCTACAAAGAATGGGAACAGGAAAATCTTAATTAGTGGGAGGGTATTAAATTGTATGTACCTACAAAGTTATTTTTAACAAAAGGTGTTGGAAGACATAAAGAAAAATTATCGAGCTTTGAGGGAGCTCTACGTAATGCACAAATTGCTGCCTATAATTTAGTTTCAGTCTCCAGTATTTACCCACCCGACTGTAAAATAATTTCCAAAGAACAAGGTATTGTGAAAATGAAAGCCGGGCAGATCTTGCATGTTGTGATGAGCAAAAATTCAACCAATGAACCTAATCGCCTGATTGCAGCATCCATCGGATTAGCAAAACCAAAAAATACCAAATTATATGGCTACCTGAGTGAACATCACAGTTTTGGCCAATCAGCTGCCATTGCCGGTGATTACGCTGAGGATTTAGCTGCAGAAATGCTGGCAACTATTCTCGGGGTTCCCTTTGACTCCGACAGTAGCTGGGACGAAAAAAGACAACTATGGAAAATTAGCGGGAAAATTTTTTTAAGCCGAAATATAACCCAATCCGCCAGGGGGGACAAAACCGGATTATGGACCACTGTCCTTAGCGCGGCCGTTTTGATACCATGAACAGATTTTTAGGTATTGAAAATAGTGTCGAAAATATTGACGACGCACAGACGGCTATCATTCCTGTACCTGTTGAATATTCAACCAGCTATGGTACTGGTACAGCCAATGGACCGGAATCTATTCTTAGGGCTTCTCCATATTTGGAATTTTATGATGAAGAGCTGGATTTTGAAGTTTGGAAATCAGGCATTTATACGGCACCTGCAGTTAAAGGTAAAAACACATCCGATGCATGGGTTAAGGTGATTGAACAGGTTGTATCGTCTTACCTGACACAATCTAAATTCCTCGTTATTCTCGGTGGTGAACACTCGATCTCTTATCCGGCTCATGAGGCTTTTTATAAAAAGTACCCGGATATTTCAGTCCTCCAGCTCGATGCACATTCAGATATGAGAGACCTGTATGAAGGGTCAAAGTATAGCCACGCCTGTGTCATGAGACGAATCTGGGAAAGGAATAAAAGTATTGTCAGTTTAGGTATCCGCTCTCAGTGCATTGAAGAAAGAGAATTTATCAAAGAAAATGATATCCGGATCTACTACGCACATGAGTTACAACATGGTAAATTCCCGATTAATATCCTCGACTACTTAGGCGAGAATGTCTATATAACTATCGATGCAGATTTTTTTGATCCCTCGATCATGCCCAGTGTAGGAACACCGGAACCCGGTGGTTTCTTTTGGTATGAAACATTATCATTCCTTAAACAATTGTTTGAAACTAAAAATATTGTAGGATTGGATGTTGTCGAATTGAGTCCGATAAAAAATTTAAATCACCCGGATTTTTTTCTGGCAAAACTGATATATAAACTGATTGGTTATAAGTTCTATCGAAAAGAGAAGTAAAATGAAACGCGTTAATTTTCTGTTTGGTATACATAATCATCAACCTGTTGGGAATTTCGATTTTGTTTTTCAGGAGGCCTACGAAAAATCATATTTACCGTTTCTAGCAGTCCTGGATAAGTTTCCATCGATAAACCTGACCATTCATTTCAGCGGTATCTTGTTGGATTGGATTGAGAACAACCATCCTGATATGATTCATAAAATAAAAAAAATGGTCGACCGGGGACAGTTAGAGGTTATGACCGGTGCCTATTATGAACCGATCCTGAGTATTATACCGGAAGAGGATCGGGTTGGTCAAATAAAAATGTTAACGGAGAGAATTCAGAAAACTTTTGAATATAACCCGCAGGGAATGTGGTTAGCGGAAAGAGTATGGGAGCCGACCCTGCCGACATCACTCAAGAGAGCAGGAGTAAAGTATACCATTACTGATGACACGCATTTTAAGTATGCTGGTTTGTCGGATGATCAATTGAACGGGTATTACATCACTGAAGATTTGGGAAATTCTACAATACTTTTTCCCATTAGTAAAAAACTGCGTTATACGATCCCATTCGAGGATCCCCAGGCTACCATAGATTACCTGCGCTTTTTAGCGACTGAAGATGGGCAAAATATTGTCGTATTCGCGGATGATGGGGAAAAATTTGGTTCATGGCCAAATACTTATGACCATGTGTATAATCAAAAATGGTTGGAAAGATTTTTTCAGGCATTGGAAAAAAATAGTTCCTGGATTAATATGATTCATTTCAAGAATGCAATAGATCTCGTACAACCAATTGGTAAGATATATCTGCCCGCCGCTTCCTATGCTGAAATGATGCATTGGGCTTTGTTCCCGGAATCATTCCAGGCTTATGAGGATTTTGAAAAGTTTCTGAAAACTCAAGATTTTTATGAGGAAGTACAGGTTTTTGTAAGAGGAGGATTCTGGCGAAACTTTTTGGCTAAATATTCCGAAGTAAATGATATGCATAAAAAAATGCTGCGTGTTAGTGAGAAATTATGGAATTTACCGGAAGCGAAGCGGCGAGAAGCCCGGCAGGGCTTCTCTCATCTCTGGGCCGGCCAGTGTAATTGTCCATACTGGCATGGTGTTTTTGGTGGTGTCTATTTAAGTCACTTGCGGGATGCAATCTATCAAAACTTAATCAGGGCGGAATCTATTGCTGATGAAGCTGCAGAAAAACATTTTCCTTCGGTTGAATTAAGTGATATTAATGTGGACGGATTTCCGGAAATTATCGTCGAATCTAATCTCTATAATGCCTATTTGAGCCCCCATCGTGGAGGCATGATGTATGCCCTGGATTATAAACCCTTAGCTAAGAATCTGTTAGATACAATGACACGACGTAAAGAGGGTTATCACCAGAAACTTAAAGATGCTGTGGTCGAGGGTTATGATGCGGAAGCCGGACAATCTGTCAGTATTCATGATCTGGTTCTGGCCAAGGAACCCGGTCTTTTATCTCATTTGCATTATGATTTTTATGAGCGGAAATCTTACATCGATCATTTTATTAAAAGTAATACAACCCTAGAATCTTTTGCCTCATCTCAGCATGAAGAAGGAGGGGATTTTTTTAATAAACCGTACGAATTGATAAAAAAGACGTTGTCAAAAGAGAAAGTTACACTGATTTTACAACGCATGGGAACGGTAGGGTATCGGGGCGATTTTAAACCGGTTAAATTAGTCAAAAAGTTTTTCTTGTATAATCATGAGGGTAAGATTGTCTCAGAGTATACATTGTCTAATATGACGGGGAATCCGATTGATTTGTGGTTTGGTATTGAATTGAATTATGGTTTGCAAGCCGGACATGCGGAAGATAGGTTTTATTATTCCCGGAATGGTGTATTAAAAGAAAAATATTTAAATTCTACCGGAATATTGGAGAATTCAAAATTCATTGGAATGAAGGACCTTTGGCGCAAGTTAGATATACAGCTCAATATTGATCAAGAAAGTGATATCTGGCGTTTTCCTGTTGAAACCATATCCCAATCAGAAGCAGGATTTGAAAAAGTCTATCAAAGTTCCGTCGTGTACCCGAATTGGAAGATCACATTGAATAAAAAATGGCGGGTATCGATTACCCAAAACCTTTCGGTCATAAAGGACTGATTCACTTGGTCTGATCTATTCATACCGCAGCGATGCTGCAAACAAAGAAAAAAAATGTCCACGGATTTCACTTAAAAAATTATTTTTATTTTAGTTTTAATCCGTGCAAATCAGTTTAATCTGCGTCATCCGTGTTCTATAAATATCGCTGTGCCGATGCCTGCCCGGCGAAGACGGGCGAGAAATGAATAATTCCTGTTAGAAAAACTTTGCTAAAAAAACAAAGTTTTTTGGAACAATAGTATAGCGCAGTAAACTGCAAGTGACTAAAATAACAAAGTTTTTGGCGGTAGTAACATAACGCAAAGTATCAATAAGTTGTCAGTTATTGCCAGGGGTAGGAAAATATGCGTAAAACAAATTCTCTTATAATATTGGTTGGTGCTATTTTGATTCTTTCGTTTGTTGGATCAAGGATCAAACAACGCCTTGGGTCTCCTTTTGATGGAAAGAATGAATCACAAAATCTTGAAAAATTTAATGAGATTGTCAGTTATGTATCTACTTTTTATGTAGATGATGTGCAGTGGAACAAAGCGATGATGGGTGCCATTGATGGACTGTTGTCTGAATTAGATCCTCATTCCGTATATATTTCTTCACAGGAAGCAAAATTAAATGAAGAGAATTTTCAGGGGCAATATCAAGGTATCGGTATTCATTTTGATGTAATTGATGGGTATCTGACAGTGATTACACCCATACCGGGGTCACCTTCAGATGAGTTGGGTCTTTTACCAGGAGATAAAATAATTTCGATCAATGGTGTATCTTCCATTGGCATTTCCAGCAATGAAGTTCCCAAGAAACTTAAAGGTCCCAAAGGGACATCTGTCGATATAACAGTCATGCGGGAAGGTGTGGATGAACCGATTGAATTCACCATTATCCGTGACGATATCCCTATTTATACAATAAATACCTCATTTCTAAACAGTGACAGTACCGGGTATATTTCACTTGGGCGCTTTGCGAAAATCACCGAGGAAGAGTTTGATACAGCTCTTGAAGAATTAAGCAGTCAGGGCATGAAAAGACTGATACTTGATCTAAGGTGGAATGCAGGAGGATATCTGGACCAGGCAGTCAAACTGGCTTCGAGATTTATTGATGGACATCAGAAAGTGGTATACACGGAAGGCCGTCTCTCAGAATTTAACGAAGAATTTTTTACCGATACTTTCAGTAAACAAAAAGTTTATGATATTCCTCTCATCCTTCTTATCAACAATGCTTCTGCTTCGGCCTCCGAGATAGTGGCCGGAGCGATTCAGGATTATGATCGTGGATTAATTGTCGGGACTACCAGTTTCGGAAAAGGATTGGTACAGCGGGAATTTCTGCTAAATGATGAATCACGGTTAAGATTAACAATATCCAAGTATTACACACCGAGTGGACGATTAATTCAACGCCCCTATGAAGGAAAAGAACTCGATCAATACTATTCCACCCTGATAGACAGTATAACCAGTAATGCAGAAACCGACAGCACCGAAGAGCGCCCGATTTTTTATACAACAGCGGGAAGAAAAGTATATGGCGGTGGAGGTATAACACCTGATGTGAATGTTAAATATATTTCGGGAGATAAAGTACCCTCGCTTACACAGAAGTTCTTTCAGAAAAGGCTGTTTTTTGAGGTTGCTTCACATTATGTCAACAACAGTAAGCATTTCAATTATTCTATGCAGGAGTATCTGGATGCTTTCCAGATAGAATATTCGCTTCTTAACGAATTAGAGGAACTGGCTCTGCAAAAAGAGATTGTCTTTAGCCATTTGGATTTTCGTCAAAATAGCGAATATTTCAAATCGAGATTAAAAGCAGAAATTGCCCGGGTATTTTGGGGATCTGACAAGTATTATCAGGTGTTGTTGTTATATGATAATCAATATAGTGAAGCGCGTAAACTATTCTTGCGTATGGAGAATATGCTCCATCCATCCGCCGCTGAGGAACTTGTGAATTATTGACAAGTTAGCTTATATAGAGTTCTTCTTTGAAAACTTACACATAACGCAGGAGGGCAGCGATTCAGAGACTCCGGATGTCAAAAGGTCTTTGTTGGGAGGAAAAAAAGAAATTGACTTTTTACAGTAAAAATATTATTATAGCGGAAATTTATTGTTATTAATCCCCTGGAAAATTAACAGCTTAATTTCATTATTGTAGTTATATTATTTTTGGAGGAACTAGACTCATGGTAAAATTGTTTCTTGATGGTGGAGAATTTATGTGGCCAATTCTGGTATTATTAGTGATTGGCCTGGCATTTGTCATCGAGCGATTCTGGACATTGACTCGAGCATCTGTAAATACAAGAAAATTTTTGAGCAAAATTCACCTTGCCTTGGAAGAAGGTGGTGTAAAAGCAGCAACTGAAGAATGTGAAAAAACTCCAGGTCCGGTCGCCTCGATTTTTCACGCAGGATTAAGTCGCGCCAACAGAGGCGTCACCTATGTTGAAAAAGCGATTACGACCGCTGGTTCTTTGGAAATGGCATTTCTTGAAAGAGGAATGGTCGTTTTAAGTACCGTTATTGTGCTGGCCCCGATGCTCGGTTTTACCGGCACGGTTTGGGGTATGGTCCAGGCTTTCGATTCAATCAAAAAGGCCAATGATATATCTCCCGCGATTGTTGCCGGCGGTATTTCACAAGCTTTATTGACAACGCTTTTCGGGCTTGTCGTGGCTATGCTTATCCAGATATTCAACAACTATTTTACATCAAAAATTGATAAATTAATTATTGATATGGAAGAGAGTTCCGTTGAACTGATTGAAGCTCTGGCTGATATGCAGGATAATAAGTAAGCTTCACATACTATTCTAACGAAGGTAAAATTATGTTACTTGGTAAAAGAAAAAAAGTAAGTACAGAAATTCCAATGGCTTCTCTACCAGATATCGTATTTCTGCTGCTAATATTTTTCCTCGTGACAACAACGATCGATGCGGAAAAAGGGCTGGATCTGGTATTGCCTCCGGCTCAGTCAGAAGAATTAAAAATGGCTAAGGAAAATATTGCTAATCTACTTATTAATGCCGCTGGTAATGTTGCTATTGATGGAGAAATTGTAGAGATTCGTGATATCACCAGAATTATTAAAGATCGTTTACATCAAAATCCGTTACTGGTGGTCTCTGTGAAAACTGATAAATTGACCCAATATGATACATATCTTGATGTAATTGACAAACTCAAAAAAGCCGAGGCAACCAGAATTTCCCTGGCAGAACCTGAAGAAAATTAAGGTATGAGGATAAATAAAAATGAAATTTGAACGCAAACATAAAATCTCTACCGATATACCGACCGCTTCTCTCCCGGATATCATTTTTATGCTCTTGATTTTCTTTATGGTTGCTACAGTATTTAAACAATTTTCTGGCTTGAAAGTCAGTCTCCCGGATGCAGAAATGGTAAAGAAAATACCTGGATCAAAACGCCATATCGTCACAATTTGGATTGATAGAAATAATCAGGTCGTATGTGATGACTACAAAGTTCCAAAAACAACTAATTTGCGTAACATTCTGTATGAAAAAAGAGTACAGGATCCGCAAATGATCGTCGCGATGAAGATAGACAAAGAATCGACGATGGCAATGGTTAATGATGTACAGCAGGAGATGCGAAAAGCCGATGCCTTGAGGCTTAATTATTCCGCTATTCCAGGGGTATTTTAAAATGACAGAATTATTAAAGAAAGATCCCAAAGTGGATCTGGTGTTAAAATATCAAAAAGTTCTTGAAGTAAGTACGATCTTTGCTTTATTGATAATGATAGTTACTTTTTATGCCTTTAAGAAATTTGAAGTTGGAACCATATTACCTGAGAGTGTGGATATTAAGATTGAAATGATCGAAATTCCACCTACCGAGCAGATTCAACGACCACCTCCTCCGGCAAGACCTTCGATTCCAATAGAAGCCGAAGATGATGAAATGTTGGATGATGTGACCATCGAGGAAACTGAAGTTGTATTTGAAGCGCGGGACGATACGCCCCCTCCGCCACCGGTAGAAGATGATGAGGTCTATGAGTTTTTTGCTGTATCGGAAAAACCGGTTCTGAGGAATAAGGCGGTTCCCCAGTATCCTGATCTGGCAAGGAAAGCACAGATCGAAGGAAAAGTAGTCATTACGGTGACTATTGGAAAAACAGGACTGGTGGAAAATGCAGTGGTATTTAAATCAGTGCCTATGCTGGATGAAGCGGCGATGGCGGCGGCAATGCAGTGTAGTTTTAAACCAGCTAAACAGAGAGATAAATTTGTTAAGGTAAAAATGAATATTCCTTTTGATTTTCACCTGCGTTAATGGAAAACATAAACTGGTTTAAGGCAAGATGATCGTACGATATCATCTTGCCTTTTTTTTTGTTTGCAGCCTTGTGCTGCGCTATGAATAATCGATTAAATTTCGGTCATTAGTATTTTGAAAATTGATTATTATTTGGATTTTGTAATTTGTCATTTGATATTTGATTGCAGCATCGCTGCAGTAGGCATAGGTCAGGTTAATTTTACAGACAGATAAACAGGAAAAAAATGGACCAAAATGTTGGCATTGGCATCGATTTAGGCGGTACTTTTATTAAGTATGCTCTCGGTTCCCGGGAAGGAAAAATTTTAAAGGAAAATAAGATACCTACTGATTCTCAGGCGACCAATAGCAAAATATTAGGTCAGATGGCCGAAGCCGCTCATGAAATGGCTGCGTTTGCCAGGCTTAAAGGATATATTCCGTTGGTTGTCGGTATTGGAACTCCGGGCTGTGTAGATGTGGAAAGAGGATTCCTCAAAGGATCAACGCCAAATTTTCGGTTTTGGAGCGAGGTCCATATTGGGAAGGAAATAGAAAAAAGTTTAAATATTCCCACATTTATTGATAATGATGCCAATTTAATGGCTTTGGCAGAAGCAAGATATGGTGCCGGTGTGGGACACAAAAATATTATATGTCTGACTATCGGAACCGGGATTGGAGGAGGAATAATTGTCAATGGGGAGATTTACCGGGGCAGCCACTTTGCCGGAGCAGAATTAGGTCATATGTCTATAAAGTATAATGGATTAAACTGTCGATGCGGTGGAAGAGGGTGTCTTGAACGGTATACATCTGCTAAAGCGATGACAGATTATTTTATTAAAAAATCAACAAAAGAAGGATCCCCGATTACCAATAAAAACATTTCCGTTAAAGATATTTTTGAACAGTTTAGGAATGGTAATCGTCTCGCGTTAGAAACAATAGAACGGTCCACCTATTATTTGGGCAGAGGAATTGCTAATTTTATGAATATTTTTGATCCTTCACTAATTATTATCGGCGGGGGTGTATCAGAATCAGGCGATGAATATCTGAAAAGGGTAAAGAAGGTAGCCTTCCGTTATGCGATGAAGAATGCCACAGATAATGTGAAAATTGTCAAAGCAAAATTAGGAAATAAAGCAGGATATATGGGTGCTCTTTCTTTTGCCTTTGATCAGTTAATGCGTAACTATAAATCTTAGGAATGAAGTTTTTATTCATTTTAAATCCACATGCGGGAAGGAAAAAAAAAGCCAAAGGATTAGTTGATCTGATTGATCAGCTGATGAAAACATCTGACCATACCTATGAATTTGCCTATACCATCGATGCCGGTGATGCAACCGAAATCTCCAAACGGGCGATTCGTGAGAAGTTTGATGTAATCGTTGCCGTTGGTGGTGATGGAACAGTGAACGAAGTGGCAAGCGGCCTTGTCCACACCGATGGAATACTAGGCATTATTCCGGTGGGTTCTGGAAATGGTGTGGCCAGGAGTTTGAACATACCTTTAAATACTCAGGAAAGTATTAAATATCTATTCTCTCCGAAAATTTCATGTATTGATATTGGTAAAATCAATGACAAATTTTTTATAGGTGTATGCGGCATAGGATATGACGCCCTCATCAGCAAAAAATTTCAACAATTTGGTATACGCGGTCCGATTCCTTATTATCTTATAGGTGTAAAAGAATTCATGGAATACCATCCACAAAATTACATACTTGAATTCGAAACAGGGATTCTAAAGAAAAAAGCGCTCACGATCGCCTTCGCTAATACGCGACAATATGGAAATGATGCCATTATTGCCCCGGATGCCGATCCAACGGATGGCTTTCTTGATATCTGTTTAATTGAGTCGCTTTCTTATCCCGAGGTAGTGAAAATCTTACCCATGCTTTTTAAAGGGAATATCCAGGAGAATCCGAAATATATACACAAACGATGTAAATCTGTAAAGGTAAGGTCAGAAAAAGAAAAGCTAATCATACACCGTGACGGAGAACCTGATGAAATCGCTAATAATTTTGATATCAGGATTGAGGAGAAAGCGCTGTGGGTTTGTTCTCCTATAGGATCTATATGAAAAATGTATATGAAATAGAAAAAGAAATAGAATCAAAATATAGTCAACTGCTTTCACCTTTTGCAACTTCGAATGAAGCAGCTCTACGGAGATCACCTGAGGGTGATATCCGTTTCCGGCCACCATTCGCTCTGGACCGGGATCGTATTATATATAGCGGTGCTTTTCGAAGATATACAGGAAAAACTCAGGTTGTTTATTTTGCTTCTATGCTGGATGAGCAGCTGACCAGCCGGAGTATTCACACCCTGAGTGTGGCTCAGGTCGCACGAACCATCGGACGTTTATTGAATCTCAATTTAGACCTTATCGAGGCGATTGCACTTGGCCACGACCTTGGACACCCGCCGTTCGGTCATGATGGTGAAAAATACCTGAGTAAGGTCAGTCAGTCATATGGACTGGGTCAATTTCACCACAACTTGCAAAGTTTACGTGTTGTGGATGTTATTTCTAAAACAGGGACAGGTCTTAATTTGACTTTTCAGGTGAGAGAAGGTCTTCTGTCACATGATGGGGAAGTGCATGAACAAATATTGGAACCTCAACCACATAAAACAGAAAAGGATCTGAATGATTATATTCGGGCGCGGGAGGCGGGGGAAGACCTTCAGATAAAGCCAATGACCCTAGAAGGTTGTGTGGTTAGGATAACGGATACCATTGCTTATATCGGGCAGGATATTGAAGATGCTATCAGAATCGGACTCATCAAGCGTCAGCAGCTTCCCCGTGAAAGTACAGAAGTTCTTGGAGATAATAATGGAAAGATAATTGAAACACTGGTCCGGGATGTGGTTGAAAATAGTTATGGAAAAAATTATGTCTGTTTCAGTGAAAAAATTTCGAAAAGTTTACATCGCTTAAAAAAATTCAACTATGTGTCAATCTATGAAAGCGCTGAACTGAAGGTCAATCATGAACGTATCGCCAGAGGTTTTCAAATTCTGTTCGATAATTTTTTCAGTGATATCGATAAGAAAAACGAGAATAGCAGGATATTCAGAGATTTCCTTCGCAATAAATCGGGGAAATACCTGAAGCATACGGCACCGGCACTACAAGTACGTGACTATATCGCCGGAATGACCGATCGCTATTTTGCAGAAACACTAAAAAAAATGGTTGTCCCGGATATCTCATTGGGTGACCTGGCTGATTCTTGAAACTAATATAAGGGGATTATATGCAGAATCCAGAAACCGAACGGTTATTTAAAAAGCTTGCTGATCTTGAAGAGGAAGGCATTTTGCTGATGAAACAGATGATTGCCATCAATTCGGTTGGACCAACCAGCGAGGGGCCGGGGGAAGAAAAGATTGCACTATTTCTTGAGAATCATTTGAAGCAGATCGGATTTGAACAAATATCGAATTATCCGGCACCGGATGACAGGGTGGCAAATAAACAACGTCCCAATATTGTTGCTAAAATGGAAGGTAAGAATCCCGGTAAAACGTTATGGATCCTTACACATACAGATATTGTTCCTGCCGGAGACCTGAGCAAATGGAAAACGGATCCTTTCCAGGCGGTTGTAAAAGATGGTAAAATATTTGGTCGTGGTAGCGAAGATAATCATCAGGGGACGGTTTCATCCATAATGGCTGCCCGGGCTTTTTTAGAAACAGGTGTAACACCTGCCTTAAATATTGGTCTGGTATTGATGGCAGATGAAGAAACGGGCAGTGAATATGGTTTAAGCTATCTATTGGAGCAACAATCGGATTTATTCAAGAAGGATGATCTGATCGTTATCCCTGATGCCGGTGAACCGGATGCCAGCATGATAGAAGTTGCTGAAAAATCAATTCTGTGGATAAAATTTAAAACGGTGGGGCAACAGGTCCATGCCAGTACGCCGGATCTTGGGATTAATGCTTTTCGTGCAGCCTCAAATCTCGTAGTGAAACTGGAAGACTTGCACAGAATATACGGGGCAACAGATACGGTCTTTTTACCATCAAGGTCAACATTTGAACCTACAAAAAAAGAAGCTAATGTTCCGAATATAAATACCATTCCTGGTGAGGATGTTTTTTACCTGGATTGCCGCATATTACCAGAATACGATATCGAAGATGTATTAAATACGGTCCGTCATTTGGCGGATGAAGTTCAAAAAATGTTCAATGTAACCATCGAAATATCAACAGAGCAGAAAGAACAGGCAGCGCCGCCAACCACTGTCAATGCGCCAATTGTTAAAAAACTGACCACGGCAATAAAAGAGGTGTATGGTATTGAGGCTAAACCACAAGGCATCGGCGGCGGGACCGTGGCAGCTATATTCAGACGTCTTGAATATCCGGTGGCCGTCTGGTCTACGCTTGATGATCTTGCCCATCAACCGAACGAATACTGCAGGATAAGTAATATGATGAACGATGCCAAGGTCTTTATTCTCTGTGCCCTGGATGATTGAATGCTATTCGGTTAAATAGGTAACACTTTTTGTTAGATAATCATTAGTTTACTTTTCATACCGTTAGAATATATTAGCCTGAATTATTCATAAAATTAAATATTTAAGTCTATAAATAACCTAAAATCAATGAGTTAATTCCCCCTTAATAAAGGGGGTTAGGGGGATGTTTTAAACGTAATATTTTAAATTATATCAATGTTTTACAACCCCTTAGTCCCCTTTTTTAAGGGGAGACTTAATTGTCGCCATATGATAGATTTAAAATTCATGAATTAATCAGGTTAGATTATTAACCTCGTAGAGGATTTATAATGGGGGACATTATATAGCAACTGCATCATTGAATATCTCTGGAATATGAAACGAAATAAATATTTTAATAACAGAAGAACTTGATTTAAAGAACTCACCCTAAATCCCTCTCTTGGAATGAGAGGGACTTTTGGGTTCAAGAGAAGGTCGAAGATGCGGCTTAGACGCAGGTTT